>NZ_JBEGDJ010000050.1:0-28556 GCF_040191335.1 Nocardioides sp. YIM 152588
GCGCAGCGAGCCCTGCCGGTGGTTGAGGTGCGAGCGCAGCGAGCCCTGCCGGTGGTTGAGGTGCGAGCGCAGCGAGCCCTGCCGGTGGTTGAGGTGCGAGCGCAGCGAGCCCTGCCGGTGGTTGAGGTGCGAGCGCAGCGAGCCTCGAAACCACCACCGCTCCGCCGGACACGCCGTCCGGACGCGTAATCGAAACGCGCGCGTCACCGGTGGGGAGTAGGTTGACGCCCATGCCCCATCGTGCCTGGGAACAGCACCACCGGGCCGTGGCCCGGCTCGCGGACTCCTGCGCCGCGATCCCGGCCGGGCAGCCGGTGCGGCTGGCGAAGCCCACCACCAACCTCTTCCGGGCCCGCTCGGCCGTCAGCGCCCCGGGCCTGGACGTCTCCGGCCTGGACGGCGTGATCGAGGTGATCCCCGACGCGCCGGAGGGCCCCGTCGCCGAGGTGCAGGGGATGTGCACCTACGAGGACCTCGTCGACGCGACGCTGCCGCACGGCCTGATCCCGTACGTCGTGCCGCAGCTGCGCACGATCACGCTGGGCGGCGCGGTGACCGGGCTCGGCATCGAGTCGACCAGCTTCCGCAACGGCCTGCCGCACGAGTCGGTGCTGGAGATGGACGTGTTCACCGGGGCCGGTCAGGTGGTCACCACCCGGCCCGGCGAGGCGCTCTTCGACGCCTTCCCGAACTCCTACGGGTCGCTCGGCTACGCGACCCGGCTGCGGATCCGGCTGGAGCCGGTCCCCAGCTACGTGGCGCTGCGCCACCTGCGCTTCGACGACACCGGGCTGCTGGAGAAGACGATGGCCGCCATCGCCGCCGCCGGCGAGCACGACGGCCAGCCGGTGCACGGCCTGGACGGGGTCGCCTTCGCCCCCGGGGAGTACTACCTGACCCTGGCCCGCTGGACCGACGACCCGACCTCGGTGCCGGGTGTCGACCGGCCCAGCGACTACACCGGCCAGCAGGTCTACTTCCGCTCCGTCGCCGAGCGGAGCCAGGACCTGCTGACGATGTACGACTACCTGTGGCGCTGGGACACCGACTGGTTCTGGTGCTCGGGTGCCTTCGGCGCGCAGAACCCGGCGATCCGGCGCCTGTGGCCGCGCCGCTGGCGGCGTTCCGACGTCTACATGCGCCTGCTCCACCTCGACCGCCGTTTCTCCATCGCCGACCGGCTCGACCGCCGGGCCGGGCGTCCGCTGCGCGAGCGCGTGGTGCAGGACATCGAGGTCCCCGTCGAGGCGCTCGGTGAGTTCCTCGACTGGTTCGACGCCGAGGTCGGCATGCGCCCGGTGTGGCTGTGCCCCCTGGTCTCGCGGCGGCCGTGGTCGACGTACCCGCTGGAGCCCGGGCGGCTCTACGTCAACGTCGGCTTCTGGGGCACGGTGCACGTCGGCCCGGACGCGGTCGACGCCCCGCGCAACCGCGCGATCGAGGCGAAGGTCCACGACCTGGGCGGCCACAAGTCGCTCTACTCCGAGGCCTTCTACGCCCCGGAGGAGTTCGCCGCCCTCTACAACACCGACAACCTGTCCGCTCTCAAGGAGCGCTACGACCCCGACGACCGGCTGACCAACCTCTACGACAAGGCGGTGAAGAGTCGATGAGCCCCACCCGTGGCATCGCACCGACGATCGAGTCCTTCTTCCCGGGAGGCCTCCCGCTCTGGTTCAAGGCCTACGACGGCAGCCAGTCCGGTCCGCCCGACGCCGAGTTCGGGCTGGAGCTGGTCAACGAGCGCGGCCTCTCCTACATCCTCACCGCCCCGGGCGACCTCGGCCTGGCGCGCGCCTACGTCTCCGGAGACCTGGTCCTGCACGGCGCGCACCCCGGCGACCCCTACCCGGCGTTCGCCCTGCTCAAGGACATGACCGACTTCGGCATCCCGAAGCCGGCCGAGCTGCTCTCGTTGGTCCGCGCCCTCGGGCTCGGCAACCTGGTGCCGCCGGCGCCGCCCCCGCAGGAGCACCTGCCCGCCTGGCGCCACCGGCTCGAGGGGCTCCGGGCCCTCGGCAAGTGGGGTCGGCACTCGCAGGAGCGCGACGCCGACGCGATCCACCACCACTACGACGTCTCCAACACGTTCTACGAGCACGTGCTGGGCCCGTCGATGACCTACACCTGCGCGGTCTACCCGACGGCGGACGCCACCCTGGAGGAGGCGCAGGAGCACAAGTACGACCTCGTCTGCCGCAAGCTCGACCTCAAGCCCGGCCAGCGGCTGCTCGACCTGGGCTGCGGCTGGGGCGGCATGGTCCGTCACGCGGCCCGCCACTACGGCGTCAAGGCGCTCGGCGTCACCCTCTCCCGCGAGCAGGCCACCTGGGCGCAGGAGGAGATCAAGCGGCAGGGCCTCGACGACATCGCGGAGGTGCGCTTCTCCGACTACCGCGACGTCCCCGAGACCGACTTCGACGCGATCAGCTCGATCGGCCTGACCGAGCACATCGGCGTGGCCAACTACCCGTCGTACTTCGGCTTCGTGGAGAGCCGGCTCAAGCCGCAGGGGCGGATGCTCAACCACTGCATCACCCGCCACTACAGCGGCGGGAAGCCGACCGCGGGTGCGTTCATCGACCGCTACGTCTTCCCCGACGGCGAGCTCACCGGGTCGGGCACCATCGTCCGCGCGGTCGAGAACGCCGGCCTGGAGGTGCAGCACCACGAGAACATCCGGGTCCACTACGCCAAGACGCTGGCCGGTTGGTCGGCCAACCTCGCCGCCCACTGGGACGCCTGCGTCGCCGAGACCGACGAGGGCACCGCACGGGTGTGGGGCCTCTACATGGCGGGGTCGCGCATCGCCTTCGAGCGCAACGAGATCCAGCTCCACCACGTGCTGGCCACCAAGACCGTCGACGGGGAGAGCGGCTACCCGCTGCGCCACGACTTCGGGGCGTGACGCTTCGGCTTCTGCGAGGCCGCACCGCTAGCCTGGGCCGGTGAGTGTGCGTGCCCAGCAGTTCGTCGCCGACGTCGTACGACGGGAGCGGGTCAGCCCGCACCTGGTGCGGCTGACGCTGGGCGGTCCGGGGCTCGCCGGGTTCGCCTCCACGGGCGTCCCGGACGAGTGGGTCGGCCTGGTGGTGCCGGGCCAGTTCCAGTCCCGCTACTACACGGTCCGCTCCTTCGACGGCGCCGAGCTGGTGCTCGACGTGGTGGTGCACGCCGTCGGGCTGGTGACCGAGTGGGCGCTCGGCGGCGCGGGTGACCCGGTCGGCCAGCAGGTGACGATCACCGAGCCCAAGGGCTCCTTCGACGTCCCCGAGGACGCCGGCTGGCTGCTGCTGGTCGGCGACCTGACGGCGCTGCCGGCGATGGCCCGGATCGCCGAGGCGCACGTCGGCCGGCTGCCGGTCCACGTGCACGCCGAGGCCGCGGACCTGCCCGAGGAGCTGGCCGCCTACCTGCCGGACGGGGTCGAGGTCTCCTGGACCGCGCCCGGCGAGGACGGCGGCAGCCGGCTGGCCGAGATCGTCGAGGGTCTGGCGTGGCCGGACGGCCCGGGGTACTTCTGGATGGCGGGGGAGTCCGCCCAGATGCGGGCGATCCGCAAGCACCTGATGCGGGAGCGGAAGATGCCGAGCACCCACTACGACGTGATGGGCTACTGGCGCGCCGTGAAGGAGCGCCAGCCGCGCGCGGTCGACCCGGGCCCGATCTGGCGGGCCGGCAAGGCGGCGGGCAAGAGCGACGAGCAGATCTGGGCCGACTACGACGAGGCCAGGGCGAAGGCGGAGTGATGGCGGACCAGCGGGACGAGCGACCCGACGTCGAGGACCTCGAGGACGAGACCCTCGAGGACGAGGACTACGACGACGAGGACTATGACGACGAGGACTATGACGACGAGGACGAGTTCGACGAGGAGTTCGGCGCACTGCCGCCGCCGGCCCCCGCGGTCGGCATGACCGGTCTCGGCGGCGTCGAGGTGGCCGAGGGCCACCGCAGCGGCTTCGCCTGCTTCGTCGGCCGGCCCAACGTCGGCAAGTCGACGCTGACCAACGCGCTGGTCGGGCAGAAGGTCGTGATCACCTCCGACAAGCCGCAGACCACCCGGACCGTGGTGCGCGGCATCGTGCACCGGCCCGACGGCCAGCTGGTGCTGGTCGACACCCCCGGCCTGCACCGGCCGCGCACGCTGCTCGGCGAGCGGCTCAACGACCTGGTGATGACCACCTGGGCGGAGGTCGACGTGGTCGCGGTCTGCTTCCCCTCCGACGAGAAGATCGGTCCCGGCGACCGGTTCCTGGTCGAGGAGCTCGCCAAGGTGCGGCGCACCACCAAGATCGCCGTGGCGACCAAGACCGACCTCGTCGACCACGAGCGGCTGGCCGAGCACCTGCTCGACATCGCCGCGCTGGGCCACGAGACCGGCACCGACTGGCAGGAGATCGTCCCGGTCTCCTCGGTCTCCGGCGACCAGATCGACCTGCTCGCCGGCCTGCTGGTCGGACTGATGCCCGAGGGTCCGCCGCTCTACCCGGACGGCGACCTGACCGACGCGCCCGAGGAGATCCTGGCGGCCGAGCTGATCCGCGAGGCCGCGCTGGACGGCGTGCGCGACGAGCTGCCGCACTCGATCGCCGTGGTGGTCGACGAGATGGGGCTGCGCGAGGGCCGTCCCGAGGACAAGCCGCTGCTCGACATCCACGCCAGCGTGTACGTCGAGCGCGACTCCCAGAAGGGGATCATGATCGGGAAGAAGGGCGCCCGCCTGCGCAAGGTCGGCACGGACGCCCGGAAGCAGATCGAGGCGCTGCTGGGCACGCCGGTCTACCTGGACCTCCACGTCAAGATCGCCAAGGACTGGCAGCGCGACCCGCGCCAGCTGCGCAAGCTCGGCTTCTGAGGGACCGGCCGGCCGGGAGGTGAGCAGGATGCGCCGTCTTCGCCGGGGCGCGCTCGCGACCCTGGCCGCGGTCGTCGCGCTGGCCGTGGTCGTCGGTGCGGCGCTGGTGGTCGTGCGGGTGTCGACCGGCTCCTGGACGGGATCGGGCGACGCGGGCGTGGCCCGGGACCCCGACACCTCCGTGCCGGCGCCGTCGGGGTCCACGGCGGCATCGCCGACGGCGTCCGACGCGTTGCGCCCGATGAGCCTCCTGGACCGCTGCCGCGCGGACGCGGCGCTGCGGTCGGGGTTCGTTCCGGAGACGGTCCGGATCCCCGGGGTCACCGACGGTGCGGTGGTCGACCCCGCGCCCCGCGACGCGCTCGGCGTCATCGGCGTGCCGCCGCTGACGGCCGGCGCCCAGCTCGACTTCGCCTGGGACGCCGAGGGCGCGCGGCCGGGATCCCGCCGCGGCAACGTGACGCTGACGGCGCACACGCTGCCGCAGGGGACCGGGATGGGCAACCACCTCCTGGCGTCGTACGGCGTCGGCGACCTGGTGGTGCTCGAGGGGCCGGACGACCGGATCTCCTGCTACCGCACGTCCGACGAGATCGAGGTGACCCCGGAGGATCCCGACGCGCTGGTGCGCGTGTACGCCGCCGACGGGCCGCCGCAGGTGGTCGTCATCGTCTGCTCGGGGGTCCGGCTCGGGCCGGGGGACTGGACGCACCGCACCGTGTGGTTCGCGGACCTGGTGCGCGGTCGCGGTTGATGCCGCGGGCGCAGTGCGCCAGGGACGCAGGTCCCGTCGGCGGGTGACCTCGGCGGCCGGTGTGCAGGGCCGTCGGACCCTTCCCGTCCCGCGCGCCGACGACTAGCGTCGAGGCATGCCTCAACTGCTGATCCTGGGATCCGGGACGGCCGGAACGATGGCCGCCAACCTGCTGCGCGACAAGCTCGACGACGATTGGCGGATCACCATCGTCGATCGCGACGACGAGCACCACTACCAACCCGGCTACCTGTTCATCCCGTTCTGGATGGACCCGGCGAGGGTGGTGCGCAGTCGGCGCTCCTTCCTGCCGGACGGCGTCGAGATGGTCCAGGCCGACATCGCCCGCGTCGACGCTGACGCGCAGACGGTGAAGCTGGGCGACGGATCGGAGCTGGCGTACGACTGGCTGATCATCGCCAGCGGCTCCCACCCGCGTCCGGAGCTGGTGCCCGGTGTCGCGGACGGGCCGTTGTGGCGGGACACGGTGCACGAGTTCTACTCGCTGGAGGGCTCCACGGCGCTGCGCGACAAGCTGCGCACCTTCGAGAAGGGCCGGCTGCTGGTGCACGTGTCCGAGATGCCGATCAAGTGCCCCGTGGCGCCGCTGGAGTTCGCGTTCCTGGTCGAGGACCACTTCCGCAGGCGCGGGATCCGGCACCTGATCGACATCACCTACGTGACGCCGCTCGACGGCGCCTTCACCAAGCCGATCGCCTCGCAGACCTTCGGCGACCTCCTCGACGACCGCAGCATCCGGCTGGCCGCCGACTTCGCCGTCGAGCGGGTCGACAACGAGGCCAGCACGCTGAACTCCTACGACGGGCGCGCGCTGCCGTTCGACCTGCTGGTCACCGTCCCGCCGCACACCGGCGCCCAGTTCGTCATCGACTCGGGCCTGGGCGACGACATGGGCTTCGTCCCGGTCGACAAGCACACGCTGCGCTCGACCGAGCACGACCGGATCTTCGTGCTGGGCGACGCGAGCAACATCCCGACCTCCAAGGCCGGCTCGGTCGCCCACTTCGCCACCGAGCTCTTCATCGACAACTTCCTGGCGGCGATCGAGGACCGCCCCCTGCCGAACGCCTTCGACGGCCACGCCAACTGCTTCCTGGAGACGGGACGGGGCAAGGCGCTGCTGCTGGACTTCAACTACGACACCCAGCCCCTGCCCGGGACCTTCCCGCTCCCCGCGGTCGGCCCGATGTCGCTGCTGCGCAACACCCGCCGCAACCACATGGGCAAGCTGGCCTTCGAGCAGATCTACTGGCGGATGCTGCTGCCCGGACACCGGCTCCCCGTCCCCGTGCTGATGTCGAAGTCCGGGAAGGACATGTCGGCCGAGAAGTCGGCCTGAGGAGGAGCGCGATGCACACCAACACCCTGAACGGCCGGTCGTTCGACGTGGACGGCGAGGGGTTCTTCACCGTCCGCGACCAGTGGAGCGAGGAGCTGGCCCACGACCTGGCGGCGCTGATCGGCGTCGAGCTCGACGAGGAGCACCTCGCGCCGCTGCTGTTCATGCGCAAGGACGCCGGCGACGAGGGCAACACCCCGACGCTGCGCCGGATGCAGACCGTCGGCGGGTTCGAGGTCCGCGACCTCTACCGCCTCTACCCCGGCAAGCCGGCCAAGAAGATGGCCTGGCTGGCCGGACTGCCCAAGCCCGTCGGCTGCGTCTGAGGAGGAGCGACGAGATGACCACCACCACCATCCCCGAGGGCTTCGTGATGCCGGACTTCGGCGACCGGCCCGCGGCCACCGCCCAGCCGGGCACCGCCGTGGACGGCGCGTCCGCGCCGGCGTACAGCGGTCCGCGCAAGATGGCCTTCATCTGCTCCAAGGGCAACCTGGACATGGCGTACCCGGCGCTGATCATGGGCAACGCCGCGCTCGGCGAGGGCGTCGAGGTCCACATCTTCTTCACCTTCTGGGGCCTGGACATCGTCAACCGCAAGAACAACAACAACCTGAAGTTCACGATGCTCGGCAACACCGCGATGCACATGCCCGAGCTCGCCCGCCTCGGGCGCGGCTGGGAGTACAAGTCGATGCCTCAGGGCATGGGCGGACTCCCGGGCATGACCAGCATCGGCACGAAGATGATGAAGAAGCAGCTCGAGGAGGAGGACATCCCGGAGATCCCGGAGTTCCTTGACATGATCCACGCCGCGGGCGTGCACATGTGGGTCTGCAAGCTGAGCTACGACATGATGAAGATCATCGCGGCGGACCTGCACCCCGGCGTCGAGGGCGTGATCAGCGCCTCGGACTTCATCGAGATCGCCGAGGGCGCGCAGATCGTCTTCGTGTAGCGCCACCCGGAACGCGAGTCGGCAGAAAGTTTCTGCCGACTCGCGGTCACTCCGGCGCCCAGCACCGCCCGAACGTCATCCCGCTCTCCCACTGCGCCTCGGTCGGCCACTCGTAGCCCCACTGGAAGTCGAGTGGGTCGTCGGCGCGGGCGGCCGCGGCGTCCTCGCAGACGCCGTCGCCGCGGCTGCGGGCCGCCTGCTCCCCGGGGTAGGACTCCCCGGTGAGGCCCACGACCGAGATGGCGCGCCACGAGTGCTGCGCCGCGCACGGGACGCGGGAGAAGGCGTCCGCGTCGGGGGCGGCCGTGCCGCACATCGCGACCCGGTCGCGGTCGGCGTCGCGGTCGAGGATGCCCCGGAGGCTGACGTCGACGGTCGCCAGGCCGGAGGAGCCGGTGACCACGACGGCGTCGCACCGGAACCAGTTGGCGCCCTCGTCCGACTCCTCGACGCTGGGGGTGAACCAGACCGGGCGGATCATGCTGAGCCGCAGCGCGCTCTCGTCGCCGCCGACGTACGCCGACAGGCCGCCGGGGCACGCCTCGGCGACCTGCCGCTGGGCCCGGTCGGAGTCGACGGCGAGCAGGTGCCCGTCGGCGACGGTCGCCAGGGCACCGACCCGGTAGGTCTCGGCGGTGTGCGGCCGGGCGCAGTCGCGCTTGCGGGCGGTCGCGGTGGGGGCCACGGCCTGGTCGAACGACATCCGGTAGCAGGTGCCCACCTTCGGCGTCGCCGGCGGCTTCGGCGCCGGGGTCGGGGCGGCGGCCGCGCTCGCCGAGGTGGCGGCCTCGGCGGCGGCGCTCGCGGAGGCGGCGGCAGCGTCGGCGTCCTCGCCGCCGTCGCTGGAGCAACCGGTCAGCAGGCCGGTCAGCCCCAGCAGCAGTGCCGCACCCCCCAGCGCCCGGGCCCTACTCACCCGTCTGGGCCCAGCAGACGGACCGGCGGATGCCGGCCTCCCACTCGGCGCGGTGGAAGTAGGTGTAGCCGAAGTCGAACGTCGCCGGGTAGTTCAGCCAGGCGCTCACCGACTTCTGGCAGAACGACCGCGTGCGCGACTCCGCCACCGCGTCGCCCGGGTAGGAGTCCGTCGCCACGCCCAGCTTGATCGTGGTCACCGCGCGCCAGTCGTGGGGCCGTGAGCACGGCACCTTGACGCCCTCGGCCACCGACGACCCCGCCGCGCAGACCATCCACCGGTCGTCGGGGCGGCCCGCGAGCAGCCCGGTGGTGGTCTCCGGCAGGGTGCGGTACTCGGCGCTCTCGCTGTCGCCGCCGCCGACCACGTCGCAGCGGTACCAGCGGGCGCCCCGGGCCCAGGCCTTCTCCGAGGGCCGGAACCACGCCCAGCTGAGGATCGTGCGCAGCACGGTGCTCTCGTCGGCGCCGAGGTGCTCGGCGAACTTCTGGGTGCAGGCCTTGTAGGCGAACGACCCGAGCGCCTCGTCGTCGTACTCGGTGTCGTCGAACCCGGCCGGGAGGTCGCCGACCGCGAACGTCTCCGCCGTGTGCTTCGCGGCGCAGTCCACGGTCTCCGTCGCGTTCGCGGGCTGGCGCACGTCGGCCGGCGTCAGCACGCGGCACGCCCCGAGCTCGGGCTGCTCGACCGAGTCGACCTGGTCGGGGTCGGAGTGGCCGCCCTGCGGCTGCGCGCCGCAGGCGCTGACCGCGAGGAGCGAGGCCAGCAGTACGGCGGCAGCACGCGCGCGTGCCCCGGCACCTCGCCCCATCGACCCTCCTCGGCGGCCGGCCGCGTCTGTCAGGCCAGCAGTGCCGCGATGGTAGCGCCCAGCTCGTAGGCGGCCCGCTCCGCCGCCTCGTCGACGTCGCCGAGCACCTCGAGCACGTCGTAGGACCGGCGCCACCCGAGCGCCCCGACGATCGAGCCGACGGAGCGCACGGCGCCGGTCAGGTCGTAGCGGCCGTGCACCCAGAGCCCGTAGGGGCGACCGGCCGTGGTGCCGCCGGAGTCTCCCGCGCCGCCGGAGTCGTCCAGCGCGCCGCCGACGGCCAGGAAGGTCGAGTCGAAGAAGTGCTTGAGCGCGCCGCTCATGTAGCCGAAGTTGGCGCTGGTGCCGAGCAGGTAGCCGTCGGCGGCGAGCACGTCCTCGGCGGTCGCCTCGAGCGCCGGGCGGACGACGACCTCGACGCCGGTGATCTCCTCGTCGTGCGCGCCGGCCACGGCGGCGTCGCGGAGGCGCGCCAGGGACCGGGTCGGGGAGTGGTGCACGATCAGGAGTCGGGAGCCGGTGGCGGACACGGCCTCAGCCTAGGTGGACGCGGTGCGCTACCCTGGGTCTCGTCATGATGCGCGCGCTCCTTCTTAGCGGCCGCAGCGAGGTCTGAAAGCCGGACCCCCTCGCTGCGGAGTGAGTGATGCGCCCGGCGCCCACCTCGACCATGACCACGGTCGACGAAACAGCCGAGGAAACCTCATGACCACGATCCCCGCTCAGCAGCCCAGCGGCATGCCGTACCACCGCTACACCGCCTTCGAGCCCGTCACGGTGCCCGACCGCACCTGGCCCGACCAGAAGGTGACGAAGGCACCGCGCTGGCTCTCCACCGACCTGCGCGACGGCAACCAGGCGCTCATCGACCCGATGAGCCCGGCCCGCAAGATGAAGATGTTCGACCTCCTGGTGAAGATGGGCTACAAGGAGATCGAGATCGGCTTCCCGGCCGCCAGCCAGACCGACTTCGACTTCGTGCGCCAGCTCATCGAGGGCGACCGGATCCCCGACGACGTACGCGTCTCGGTGCTGACCCAGGCCCGTGAGGACCTGATCTCGCGCACCGTCGAGTCGCTGGTCGGCGCCGACAAGGCCACCGTCCACCTCTACAACGCCACCGCGCCGCTGTTCCGCCGCGTGGTCTTCGGCGTCACCGAGGCCGAGTGCATCGCGATCGCCACCCGCGGCACCGAGTGGGTGATGAAGTACGCCGACCAGCTGCTGCCCGGCACCGACTTCGGCTACCAGTACAGCCCCGAGATCTTCACCCAGACCCCGACCGACTTCGCCCTCGAGGTCTGCGAGCGGGTCTCCGACATCTGGCAGCCCGAGGCGGGCCGCGAGATCATCCTCAACCTGCCGGCCACCGTGGAGATGTCCACGCCCAACACCTACGCCGACCAGATCGAGTACTTCGGCCGGCAGCTGAGCCGCCGCGAGTTCTCCGCGATCTCGCTGCACCCGCACAACGACCGCGGCACCGCGGTCGCGGCGACCGAGCTGGGCCTGATGGCCGGCGCGGACCGCGTCGAGGGCTGCCTGTTCGGCCACGGCGAGCGCACCGGCAACGTCGACCTGGTGACGCTGGGCATGAACCTGTTCAGCCAGGGCATCGACCCGCAGATCGACTTCTCCGACATCGACGAGGTGCGCCGCACGGTCGAGTACTGCACCAGCCTGCCGGTCCACCCGCGCCACCCCTACGCCGGCGACCTGGTCTACACCGCGTTCTCCGGGTCGCACCAGGACGCGATCAAGAAGGGCCTGGAGGACCTGGACCGGATCGCCGAGGAGCAGGGCAAGCCCGTCGGCGAGGTGCCGTGGGAGGCGCCGTACCTGCCGATCGACCCGAAGGACGTCGGCCGCACCTACGAGGCCGTGATCCGGGTGAACAGCCAGTCCGGCAAGGGCGGCGTCGCCTACGTGCTCAAGGCCGAGCACAGCCTGGACCTGCCGCGGCGCGCGCAGATGGAGTTCAGCCGGGTGATCCAGGCCCACACCGACACCGCCGGCGGCGAGGTCACCCCGCAGCAGATCTGGGACATCTTCCGTGCCGAGTACCTCGAGCGCGAGCAGCCCTACTCGCTGACCTCCTGGTCCTCGGTGACCGACGGGGAGGGCGACGACCAGCAGCAGGTGCACCTGGTGGTGCGCGGCGAGGAGCGGGTCTTCTCCGGCGAGGGCAACGGCCCGGTGGCCGCGTTCGTGGACGGGATGCGCCAGGCCGGCGCCGACATCCGGGTGCTCGACTACGCCGAGCACGCGCTCTCCTCCGGCGGCGACGCGGTCGCCGCGGCGTACGTCGAGTGCGAGGTCGCCGGCGAGATCGTCTGGGGCATCGGCATCCACCACAACATCGTGACCGCGTCGCTGCGGGCGGTGGTGTGCGCCGCCAACCGGGCGCAGGCGATCACGATCCCGGCCGGGGCCTAGCCGACAGGGACGACGAGGACGAGCGCGGCGGGCGGGGGAACGATGGCGCAGCGGATCCTGGCCTCGGAGCAGGTCGGCCAGCTCTTCGTGGAGACCGCCCGCGGGCGGGACCGCATCGAGTACACCGAGTACGGCTCGGGCGATGCCTGGGTGGTGCTGGTGCCGCCCGTCCTCGCCCCGCGCCGGGTCCAGGCCCGGCTGGCCCGGTCGCTGGCCGCCTCCGGCCTGCACGTGGTGGTGCCGGACCTGCTCGGCCACGGGCGCTCGGACCGGCCGGCGGACCCGCTCAGCTACTCGGTGACCGCGTTCGCCGAGCAGGTGGTGGCGCTGCTGGACCACCTGGGCGCCGCGCAGGCGGTCCTCGGCGGCACCGCGCTCGGCGCCAACGTGGCGCTCGAGGCGGCGGCGCTGGCGCCGACCCGGGTCCGTGGGCTGCTGCTGGATGCCCCGGTGCTCGACGACGCCCTCGCCATCGAGCTCGCGGTGCTCGCCCCGCTGATGTACGTCGGGAGGTTCGTGCCGCTCGGCGTGCACGCCGCCCGCTGGGCGACCCTACCGGTGCCGCGTCGGCTGGCGCCGCGGCCGGTGCGGCGCCTCATGGACGCCCTCGACCAGCGCCCGGGCGCGCTCGCGGCCCTCGCGCACGGGGTGCTCTTCGGCCGCCTCGGTCCCTCCTACGCCGACCGCGCGGGGATCGGGGTGCCGGCGCTGGTGGTGGCCCGCCCGCGCGACCCCTTCCACCCCGCCTCGGACGCCGAGGCGCTCGCCGAGCAGCTCCCGCAGGCCACCCTGGAGGTCGCCGCGCCGCTGGAGTGGCGGCGCTCGCCGGAGCGGCTGGACCTGCTGGCCACCCGGTTCGCGCTCGACTGCAGCCGCGGGTCCGGCATCCGGCGCCCCCGCCGCGGCGGCGCGTAGGTCCGTCGAGGTGGTTTCGAGGCTCGTCGCTAGCGCTCCTCGCACCTCAACCACCGACGCAGGTGCGAGCGGAGCGAGCCGTGCCGGTGGTTGAGGTGCGAGCGAAGCGAGCCTCGAAACCACCTCGACCGGCAGCCCGCCGCGGGCGCGCCGCCGCGGTCCTGTCGGTCCCCGGCGGCAGAATGGGCGGGTGCTCTACCGTGACGAGGCGATCGTGCTGCGCACCCACAAGCTGGGTGAGGCCGACCGCATCATCACGCTGCTGACCCGGCAGCACGGCCGGGTCCGGGCGGTCGCCCGCGGCGTACGGAAGACGACCTCGCGCTGGGGCTCGCGCCTGGAGCCCTTCACCCACGTCGACCTCCAGCTCGCCCAGGGGCGCAACCTGGACACGATCACCCAGGCCGAGACCCGCGGCGCGTTCGGCGCCGAGATCGGCTTCGACTACGACCGCTACACCGCGGGCACCGCGATGCTGGAGACCGCCGAGCGGCTCGTCGCCGAGGAGCGGGAGCCGGCCGTGCAGCAGTTCGGGCTGCTGACCGCCGCCCTTCGGGCGATGGCGGCCGGCGACCGGGCGCCGGGGCACGTCCTCGACTCCTACCTGCTGCGCGCGCTCGCGATCGCCGGCTACGCCCCCTCGTTCGTCGACTGCGCCCACTGCGGCCGACCGCCGGTGCTGGGCACCGGCGAGCTGACCAGCCACCGCTGGTTCAACCCGTCGATGGGTGGCGTGCTCTGCGCGACCTGCCGGATCCCGGGCTCGGCGGCGCCGGCCCCGGAGACGCTGCGGCTGCTCGGCGCGCTGCTCGCCGGCGACTGGCCGGTGGTGGAGGCGGCGGAGGCCCGGCACGTGCGGGAGGGCAGCGGGCTGGTCGCGGCGTTCGTGCAGTGGCAGCTCGAGAGGGGGCTGCGCTCCCTGGCGTACGTCGAGCGCTGAGCACTGCCCTACGCTGCCGCTGTGAGTCGCTCGTCCCGCCGTAGCCGTACGCCCGCGCCCCGCCGCGAGGTCCGGCCGCCCACGCCGCACCCGTCGGGCGCGACGCCGCCGCCGATCCCCGCCGAGCTGGTGCCGCACCACGTGGCGATCGTGATGGACGGCAACGGCCGCTGGGCCCAGGAGCGGGGGCTGCCGCGGACCAAGGGGCACGAGGAGGGGGAGTCGTCGCTCTTCGACGTGGTCGAGGGCGCGATCGAGATCGGCGTGAAGGCGATCTCGGCGTACGCGTTCTCCACCGAGAACTGGTCGCGCAGCCCCGACGAGGTGAAGTTCCTGATGGGCTTCAACCGCGACGTGATCCGGCGCCGCCGCGACGAGATGCACGAGCTCGGCGTCCGGGTGCGCTGGGCCGGCCGGGCGCCGCGGCTGTGGACCTCGGTGGTCAAGGAGCTGAAGGTCGCCGAGGAGCTGACCCGCGACAACGACGTGCTCACGCTGACCATGTGCGTGAACTACGGCGGCCGCTCCGAGCTCGGCGACGCCGCCCGCGCGCTGGCCCGCGACGTCGCCGCCGGCCGGGTCAACCCGGACCGCGTCGACGAGCGCACCCTGGGTCGCTACCTGTACGTGCCCGAGCTCCCCGACGCCGACCTGATCTGGCGCACCTCGGGGGAGCAGCGGCTCTCCAACTTCATGCTCTACCAGGCGGCGTACTCGGAGTTCGTCTTCAGCGACGTGCTGTGGCCCGACGTCGACCGGCGTCACCTGTGGGCGGCGATCGACCAGTACGCGCGGCGCGACCGCCGCTACGGCAGCGCCTGAGCCGAGGCGTCGGTGCCGGATTTTCACCGATTCGCGCCATGTGTCGGGGCCCCAGTCGGGGGGTAGATGAGGGTCACCCCTCCGCCCTCACGATCGAGGTCCCCATGAACGCTGCCCGGCCCCGGCGGGGCCTTCGACGTGCGGTTCCCGTCGCGGTGGCCGCGACGCTGGTCGTGCTGGCCGCCTCGCTCACCGCCTGCGGCGCCGACGCCGGCGCCGACCCCGACGACGTGGAGACGGTGATCGTCACCGAGACCGCGGCCGCCGAGCCGACGGACGACATGGGCGGCACCCCGTCGATGCCGACGTCGGCGCCGACCTCGGAGGGCCCCATGGCCCCCTACACCGGTGCCGTCACCCCCGAGGAGCTCGTCGAGGACCTGAACGGCGCGGTCGAGATCACCGAGCGGTTCTGGGAGGACCACTGGACGGAGTTCTTCACCGGCACCTACACCCCGCCGACGGTGATCGGGCTGTACGACGGCACCGACGCCGCCTCAGCACCCACCTGCTTCGACGAGCCGCTGCCCGCCGACAACGCCTTCTACTGCCCCGACGGCGACTACGTCGCGTGGGACCAGACCCTGATCGCCCGTGGCTTCGAGGTCGGCGACTCCTGGCCCTACCTCGTCGTCGCCCACGAGTGGGGCCACGCCATCCAGGCCCGGCTGGCGATGAGCCTGCAGGCCGACGCGTTGGAGCTGCAGGCCGACTGCCTGGCCGGCGCCACGCTCTACGGCTCGGCGGCCGACGGCAACCTGACGTTCGAGGACGGCGACGAGAAGGAGATCGTCAACGCCCTCAACCAGCTCAGCGACGAGACCGCGTGGACCATGTCCGGCGACCACGGCGACAGCTTCCAGCGGATCGAGGCGTTCAACACCGGCCGCAGCGGCGGTGTCGTCGAGTGCCTGCCGCGGAGCAAGACCAAGGGCTGACGCCGGTCGGGGTCGGGTGGTTTCGAGGCTCGCTTCGCTCGCACCTCAACCACCGGGGGCCGGGGTCGCACCTCAACCACCTGGGGCCGGGCTCGCGCCCGGAACCACCGGTCGCCTGCTGTCGCGGGGAACGCCGTCCGAGCCCGCGGAGGGAGCGAATCGACCGGAGCGGTCGAGGGCGGCTTCGCCGCGTGCAGGCACCCGCAGGCCGCCCGAAGGCCGCGACCACAGACTGCCTCGACCGCGAGCGCGGCAGCGCGGCGGAGCGAAGCGGAGACGCGCTCGCGCCATCCCACTCAGTGCTCGTCGTAGTGGCCCTCGTGCACCGCGTGGCGGTGGCCGTCGTGGACGTAGTCGACGTGGTCGTCGTGCGGGACCGCCAGGTGGCCGCAGCCGGGGCCGTGCTGGTGGGGGTGCCGATCGATCGGCTCGTGCTCGGCCTCGATGTCCGGTAGGTGGCTGAACGGCTCCCGCAGGCGGGCCCGACGCCGGAGCAGCGCGCCGATCGGCCAGGCCATCAGGTAGCCGGCCAGCGCGGCGACGACGATCGCCGGTCCGGGGGAGACGGAGGCGCGGTACGACGCGAAGGTGGCCGCGACCAGTCCGCCGACCGAGGCGAGGGTGCCGAGGCCCATCGCCAGCAGGAAGGTGCCGCGGAAGGAGCGGGTGAGCTGCTGTGCGGTCGCCACCGGCACCACCATCAGTGCCGAGACCAGCAGCAGCCCGACGGTGCGCATGGCCACCGTGACGCTGACCGCGGCGAGGACGGCGACGAGCACGTTGTAGAACCGGACGCGGAGGCCGGCGACGCGGGCGAACTCCTGGTCCTGTGCGACGGCGAAGAGCTGCGGCGCGAGCCCGACGCAGAGCACGACGACGGCCACCGCCAGCCCCATGGTGACGAGCACGTCGCTGGGGGAGAGCGTGGTGATCGAGCCGAAGAGGTACTGCTGGAGCGTCACGGCGCTCTCGCCGCCGATGCCGCTGAGCAGGACACCGCCCGCCAGGCCTCCGTAGAAGAGCAGCGCCAGCGCCACGTCGCCGTTGGTGGCGCCGCGTTCGCGGATGATCTCGATGGTGACGGCGCCCGCGGTGGCCACGAGCACCGCGGTCCACGTGGGCGCGATGCCGGTGACCAGGCCCAGCGCGACGCCCGTGACCGCGACGTGCCCGATGCCGTCGCCCATCAGGGCCAGGCGGCGCTGCACCAGGAAGGTGCCGACGGCGGGGGCGGCCACGCCGGTGAAGACGGCGGCGAGCAGGGCCCGCTGCATGAACGGCAGCGAGAACAGCTCCCAGACGCTCATCGGGACTCCTCCTCCGGCCGGGTGGGCCGGTCGACCGGGGAACCGACGTGCGGCACGTGGTCGGCGCGGCCGACGTAGCCGGGTGTGCCGGTGTGGTGGTGCGTGTGGGACTCCCCGAAGAGCGGGGAGTGCACCTCGTGGTCGCCCAGCGGGGGGCCGTCGTAGGCGACGCGACCGTCGCGCATCACGACGGCGCGCTCGACCAGCGGAGCCAGGGGCCCGAGCTCGTGGGCGACCAGGACGATGGTCGCGCCGCGCTCCTTCAGCCGGCCCAGGGTCGCGGCGAGCACCTCCTGGTTGGGCAGGTCGACCCCGGCGGTGGGCTCGTCGAGGAAGAAGACCTCCGGATGCCCGGCCAGGGCGCGGGCGATGAGCACCCGCTGCTGCTGACCGCCGGAGAGGTGGCTGACGGTGTCCCGGCGGCGGTCGGCGAGCCCGACCACCTCCAGCGCTTCGTCGATGGCGGCGCGGTCGGCGCGGCTGAGGCGGCTGAACGGGCGGCGGTGGGTGAGCCGGCCGGCGGCGACCACCTCCCAGACCGAGGCGGGGATGCCGGAGCCGGCCGTGGCGCGCTGCGGCACGAAGCCGACCCGGTGCCAGTCGTCGAAGTCGTCGATCCGGTCGCCGAAGAGGCGGACCTCGCCGCCGGCGGTCGGGTAGAGCCCGAGCAGGGTGCGGACCAGCGTCGACTTGCCGGAGCCGTTGGCGCCCATCAGGGCCACGAACTCGCCGGGCCGCACGACCAGGTCCACGCGCCGCAGGATCGGTCGGCCGCCGAGCACGACCGACGCGTTCTGGGCCGCCACGGCCTCCGTCGCCGGGTCCGGCACGGGCGTGCCGGAGGCCGTGGCGCCGCTCATGCGCAGCCGTTCGCGGTGCGCAGGGCGTCCAGGTTGGCGCGCATCAGGCTGAGGTAGTCCTCGTCGGCGGTCTCCGAGGTCAGGCCCTCGATCGGGTCCAGGACCGCGGTGGTGACGCCGGCGTCGCGGGCGAGGCTCTCGGCGAGCTGCTTCGGTGCGAGCCGCTCGCTGAAGACGGTGGTGATGCCGTCGGACTCGATGAGGTCGTGCAGCTCGCCGAGGTCGGCCGGGGTCGGCTCGGCGTCGGGGGAGAGACCTGCGATCGCAGCCACGTGGACACCGTACTTGTCCAGGTAGCCGAACGCGTCGTGCGAGACGACGATGGTGTCGCGCTCGCAGGTGGCCAGCCCGTCGACGTACTCCTCGTCCAGCGCCGTCAGGTCGTCCCGCATCGCGGCGGCGTTGGCGGTGTAGTCGTCGGCGTGGTCGGGGTCGAGGTCGGCGAGCTCGTCGGCGACGGCGTCGCCGAGGTCGGCCATCCGGACCGGGTCCAGCCAGAAGTGCGGGTCGACGTCGCCGTGGTCGTGCTCGTCCTCGTCGGCGTGCTCGTCCTCGTCGGCGTGCCCGTCGTCGTCGGCGTGCTCGTCCTCGTCGGCGTGGTCGTGGTCGTGGTCGTCCTCGGCGTCGGCGGGCAGCAGGTCGACGACCTCCTCGACGTCGACGGTCGCGCCCGTCGCGTTCTGCTCGACGGCCTTGTCGACCGCCGCCTGGAACCCGTGCTGGTAGACCACCAGGTCGGCGCCGGCGACGACGGCGGTCTCCTTGACCGTCAGCTCCAGGTCGTGCGGCTCGGTACCGGGCTGGGTCAGCAGCTCGATGTCGGCGTGGTCGCCGGCGACCCGCTCGGCGACGTACGCCAGCGGGTAGAAGGCGGCGGCCACCTGCACGCCGTCCCCGGCGTCGGCGCCGTCGCCCTCGAAGGCCGAGCAACCGGTGGCGGTCAGGGTCAGGGCGGTCAGGGCGGGGACCAGGATTCCGAAGCGCATGAGAATCATTCTCATTCAAGGAGGCGGGTGGGTCAATTCTGCACGCGCCCGCTAGCCTGGCGCCCGTGCTCGTCGTCAACCGGTTCCGTGCCGCCGGCGCCCCCGCGGGCGAGCGGTTGCGGGAGGACCTGGAGGCGGCGCACGGACTGCTCGCCGCGTGCCGGGGCTACGTCGGCGGCCACGTCGGTCGCAACCTGGACGAGCCCGACCTGTGGGTGCTCAGCACCCTCTGGGAGAGCGTCGGCGCCTACCGACGTGCCCTCTCGTCGTACGACGTCAAGGCCGGTGCCGTGCCGATCCTCAGCCATGCCCTGGACGAGCCCAGCGCCTACGAGCTCGTCGAGCCGGACGCGGTGCTGAACGTCCCGCGCCCGCGCGTAACCTGAACCCCGTCCCCATTTGCGAACGTCCACCCGGCAGCCGGCCGGGAGGTCCCAGAAAGGAACCATCGTGGCCAAGCCGCCGCCGTCCGTCGTCGACCAGGTCGTCTCCCTCGCCAAGCGCCGAGGATTCGTCTACCCCTGCGGCGAGATCTACGGAGGCACCCGCTCCGCGTGGGACTACGGGCCGCTGGGCGTGGAGCTCAAGGACAACATCAAGCGCCAGTGGTGGAACGCGATGGTGCGCGCCCGCGAGGACGTCGTCGGCCTGGACTCGAGCGTCATCCTGCCGCGCCAGACGTGGGAGGCCAGCGGCCACGTCGCGACCTTCACCGACCCGCTGACCGAGTGCCAGTCCTGCCACAAGCGGTTCCGCGCCGACCACCTCCAGGAGGCGTACGCGGAGAAGAAGGGCATCGACGACCCCGACAGCGTCGACATGTCCCTGATCGCCTGCGCCAACTGCGGCACCCGCGGCGCCTGGACCGAGCCGCGCCAGTTCTCCGGCCTGCTCAAGACCTACCTCGGCGTCATCGAGGACGAGTCGGGCCTGCACTACCTGCGCCCGGAGACGGCGCAGGGCATCTTCCTCAACTTCGCCAACGTGGTGACCAGCCAGCGGATGAAGCCCCCGTTCGGCATCGCCCAGATCGGCAAGAGCTTCCGCAACGAGATCACGCCGGGCAACTTCATCTTCCGCACCCGCGAGTTCGAGCAGATGGAGATGGAGTTCTTCGTCAAGCCCGGTGAGGACGAGGAGTGGCACCAGTACTGGATCGACGAGCGCACCCGCTGGTACACGGACCTGGGCATCAACCCGGACAACCTGCGCCACTACGAGCACGCCAAGGAGAAGCTCTCCCACTACTCCAAGCGCACCGTCGACATCGAGTACCGGTTCAACTTCGCCGGCTCGGAGTGGGGCGAGCTCGAGGGCATCGCCAACCGCACCGACTTCGACCTCTCCACGCACGCGGAGGCCTCCGGCGCCGACCTGCGGTACTACGACCAGGCCGCCAACGAGCGCTACACGCCGTACGTCATCGAGCCGGCAGCAGGCCTCTCGCGCTCGCTGATGACCTTCCTGGTGGACGCCTACCACGAGGACGAGGCGCCGAACACCAAGGGCGGAGTGGACAAGCGGACCGTGCTGCGCCTCGACCCGCGCCTGGCGCCGGTCAAGGCCGCGGTGCTGCCGCTCTCGCGCAACGCCGACCTGTCGCCCAAGGCGAAGGACGTCGCCACCGAGCTGCGCCGCAACTGGAACGTCGACTTCGACGACTCCGGCGCGATCGGCCGCCGCTACCGCCGCCAGGACGAGATCGGTACGCCGTTCTGCGTGACCGTCGACTTCGACACGCTCGAGGACCACGCCGTGACGATCCGCGAGCGCGACACGATGTCGCAGGAGCGGGTCTCGCTGGACCGCCTGACCGGCTATTTCGCGGAGCGGCTGGCCGGCTGCTGATCCCGCGCGCACCGGCCTGTAAGAATGGCCCGGTGAGCAAGGCGGCCGCAGTCCGTCCCGGACGTCGTCCGGGTCCGTCCCGGACGATTCGGGGTGCCGCCGCGCTGTTCGTGGCCGGCGCCCTGGCGATCGGCGCGTGCAGCTCCGACGGTGACGACGGGGCCGGCGGGGGAGACGGCGGGTCCTCGGCGTCGTCGTCCGGCGCCTCGGACTCGGCCTCGCCGTCGGAGACCGCGCTGGAGCCCTACGTGACGGTGCCGGCCGGGGTGACCCTGACCGACCCCGGCACCCGCCTCTACCTCGGGCAGCGGGCCACGGTCGCGTGGCAGCCGACCAAGAAGGTCACGGCGGTGCTCGACCTCCGGGTCAGGAGCGTGGAGCGGACGACGTTCGCCAAGTCGTTCGAGGGCTGGAAGATCGACAAGGCCACGTCGCGGCTGAAGCCCTTCTTCGTTCGGGCGAGGGCGGTGAACCCGGTCAAGCGGAACCTCGGTGGGATCGACGTCCTGCTGTGGGCGCGGGACGACGAGGGGACGCTGGTCGACGCGCAGCGGTTCCGGGAGCAGGTGTTCAAGCCGTGTCCCGGCGGCACGCTGCCGAAGACCTTCCGGAAGGGTGCCAGCGCGAACCTCTGCTTCGTCTACCTGCTCTCGCCCGGCCGCCGGTTCGACGCGGTCGTCTTCCCGCCCCCGAACGACCGGGACCCCGTGGTGTGGAAGGGGCAGTCGCCGGCCAAGAAGGCCGAGGCGAACCAGAAGAAGAACCAGAAGAACAAGAACCAGTAGCCGTACCAGTGAGGACCCCGCAACAGTGACGCTGACCCTCGGCCCGCTGCAGGTGCCCACGCCCGTGGTGCTGGCCCCGATGGCCGGCATCACGAACGCCGCCTACCGCCGCCTCTGCGCCGAGTTCGGCGCCGGTCTCTACGTCTGCGAGATGATCACCAGCCGCGGGCTGGTCGAGGGCGACGAGACCACGAAGCGGATGCTCGTCTTCGACGAGGCGGAGGACGTGCGCTCGGTCCAGCTCTACGGCACCGACCCCGCCTACATCGGCAAGGCGGCGGCGATCCTCTGCGAGGAGTACGGCGTCGCCCACATCGACCTCAACTTCGGCTGCCCGGTCCCGAAGGTCACCCGCAAGGGCGGCGGCGGCGCGCTGCCGTGGAAGCGCGGGCTGCTCGCGAGGGTCCTGGAGGCGGCCGTCGGCGCGGCCGAGCCGTACGGCGTGCCGGTCACCATGAAGACCCGCAAGGGGATCGACGAGGATCACCTGACCTACCTCGACGCGGGGAGGATCGCCCAGGAGAGCGGCTGCGCCGCGATCGCGCTGCACGGGCGCACCGTCGCCCAGGCCTACTCGGGGCAGGCCGACTGGGAGGCGATCGGCACGCTGGTGCAGCACGTCGACATCCCGGTGCTCGGCAACGGGGACATCTGGGAGGCCTCCGACGCCCTGCGGATGGTCGAGGAGACCGGTGCCGCCGGCGTCGTGGTCGGGCGAGGTTGTCTAGGCCGGCCGTGGCTCTTCCGCGACCTCGCGGACGCCTTCGCGGGCAGGGAGACCACCGCCCTCCCGACGCTCGGTGAGGTGACCGCGATGATGTATCGCCACGCCGAGCTGCTCAGTGAGCACATGGGGGAGGAGCGGGGCTGCAAGGAGTTCCGCAAGCACGTCACCTGGTACCTCAAGGGGTTCGCCGCAGGCGGCGAGCTGCGGCGCTCGTTGGGGCTGGTCAGCAGCCTGGAGAGCCTCCGCGCGCTGCTCGCCGACCTCGATCCCGACGAGCCGTTCCCGGTCTCCGCGCTGGGTGCCCCGCGGGGGCGTCAGGGCTCGCCGCGGGCCCGGGTCGCGCTGCCGGACGGATGGCTCGACGACGCCGACGGTTCCGACTTCCACCTCACCGAGGACGTCGACGAGACCACCGGCGGGTGAAATTCGTCACACCAAATTCTGCGTCCTGGGATTGGCCGTGCTGCTAGCACCTGTGCTTATGGTGCTGGCTCGGTCATGGGGACGGAACTGTTCTCGCGACCATGTCCTGAACGCGAGAGCAAAGGAATCAGCGCGTGGCCAACAGCCACAAGCGGGAAACCGCGCGACTCAAGAAGAAGCCCCGGGCCGCCTTCATCGCCGGCCCCCTTGCCGCCCTGGCGACCGGTACCGCGGTCACCGTCGGGGTGCTGGGGTCCGGCTCCGGCGGCACCGTGCTGGCCGTCGACCCCAGCAGTGCTGCGGGCGACATCTCCGGTGCCGTGCAGCAGCCGGAGGAAAAGTCCGGCGACGACACCGTCGGCCGTGGCGCGAAGAAGGCGGGCACGAAGGTCAGCGCGACCGCGCTCCGCGAGCAGTCCCTGTCCCGGTCGGCGCTGCGCCCCCTCAGTGAGGTCGAGGCGCTGCTGAGCGCCGACTCGGTCGCCGCCGCCATCGCGGCGGCCGACCGGCAGATGTGGACCACCGAGGACCTCAACCTCTGGACGCGCCCCGACGCGGGGGCGACCCAGAAGGGCGTGCTGGACGCCGGCAAGAAGGTGACGGTCACCGGCCGCGCCTACGGCGAGCGCGAGGAGATCGTCGTCGGCGGCGAGTCCCGCTGGGTCACCGCGGGCTACCTGGCCGACGAGAAGCCGGCCGAGGAGCCTGCCGAGGTCGCCGCCGCGGCCGGGCTCTCGACGGCCCCCTGCCCCGACGGCTCCGTCGAGAGCGGCCTGACCGCCAACGCGGTCGCCGTCTACCGTGCGGTCTGCAACGCGTTCCCCCAGATCACCAGCTACGGCGGCTGGGACAACCACGGCGAGCACACCTCCGGCCGTGCCATCGACGTGATGACCAGCGACGTCGCGCTCGGCACCGCGATCGCGGAGTTCCTGCGCGCCCACGCGTCCGAGCTGCACCTCTACGACATCATCTGGCGCCAGCGGATCTGGACCCAGGAGCGTTCCGGCGAGGGCTGGCGCGCCATGTCCGACCGGGGCTCGGCGACGGCCAACCACTACGACCACGTGCACGTCGCGACGTACTGATCCGCGTGCGGAGGTGCCGGGCGTTCAGCCCGGCACTCGATAGGGTCGCGCCCGTGGACGGGGTCGAGGAGCGCTACGACGCGCACGCGCGCGAACGGCTGGTGGCCGAGCCGCCCAAGCGCGTCGACGCGCCCGAGCGGCTGCCGTTCGAGCGCGACCGCGCGCGGGTGGTGCACGCGGCGTCGTTCCGCCGCCTGGCGGCGAAGACGCAGGTGGTCGGGCCGCAGAGCGACGACTTCGTCCGCAACCGGCTGACCCACAGCCTCGAGGTGGCCCAGATCGCGCGCGACCTCTCCCGCGCGCTGGGCACCCACGCGGACATCACCGAGACCGCTGCGCTCGCCCACGACCTCGGCCATCCGCCGTTCGGGCACAACGGCGAGCGCGCCCTGCACGGGCTCGCCGCCGAGTGCGGTGGCTTCGAGGGCAACGCCCAGACGCTGCGGTTGCTGGTGCGCCTGGAGTCCAAGACGGTCGACGCCGACGGCCGGTCGGTCGGCCTGAACCTGACCCGCGCGACGCTGGACGCGTGCACCAAGTACCCGTGGCCGGCCGCCGAGGCGCCCGCCGCAGGCGGGGTGCACGCCGACGGCGTGCCCGTGGCCGGCTCGAAGTTCGGGGTGTACGCCGACGACGCCCCCGCGTTCGCGTGGCTGCGCACGGGCGCTCCGCGGCACCGGCGCTGCGTCGAGGCGCAGGTGATGGACCTCGCCGACGACGTCGCCTACTCGGTGCACGACGTCGAGGACGGCACCGTCGCCGGGAAGATCGACCTCACCCGGATCGACACGGCCGCGGTGTGGGAGACCGTCCGCGCCTGGTACGCGCCGGACGCGAGCGACGACGCGCTGGACGCGGCACTCGCGCGGCTGCGCGCGGTGGGCAGCTGGCCCACGGCGCCGTACGACGGCGGGCGGGCCGGGCTCGCGGCCCTCAAGAACGTGACCAGCGACCTGATCGGCCGGTTCTGCGGCGCGGCCCAGCAGGCCACGTTCGCGGCCGCCGACGGCCCGTTCGTCCGCTACGCGGCGGACCTGGTGGTCCCCGAGGCGACCCGCGCCGAGATCACCGTGCTCAAGGGTCTCGCGGCCCACTACGTGATGCAGGACGAGCGGCGGGTGGCGATCCAGGAGCGGCAGCGCGAGCTGCTCGCCGAGCTCGTCGGCTTCGTGCACGGGCGTCCGGACGTGCTGGAGGCGTCGTTCGCCGCCGACTGGGCCGAGGCGGCGAACGACGCCGCGCGGCTGCGGGTGGTCATCGACCAGGTCGCCTCGCTGACCGACGCGAGCGCCGAGGCCTGGCACCGCACGTACCTCCGGGGCTGACCCCGCACGAGGCGGGGGCAGCCCCGGAGGGGTGCTGCGGTGCCGGCGTCAGCCGGTGACCGGAACGTTGGTGGTGACCGGGGACGTCGGGGTCGGGGCCGGCGGCACGTCGGTCGGCGGCGTGGTCGGCGGCGGGGTGGGCGCCGGCGGCGTGGTCGGCGGCGTCGTGGGCGGCGGGGTGGGCGCCGGCGGCGTGGACGGCGGCGTGGACGGCGGGGTGCCGCAGGTGGCCGTGGCGACGGTGAGCTCGACCTTGTCGTGGAAGTTCACGTAGAGCCCGTCCACGGTCAGCGAGCCGTCGGCGTTGTGGGTCTGGCGGTTGAGCTGGACGGTCATCAGGCCCGGGATCTCGATCCCGTGGTTGGCCTCGTGGGCCTCCAGCTCGTGGGTCTTGCCGGCCACGGTCAGCCCGATCACGGAGGTGCTGCCGACGCCGTCGATGCAGTCGACGGCCAGCTTGGTGAAGCCGAAGATCGTGGAGTGCCCGCCCTCGACCTCGCACAGCCCCTCGAGGTGGTGGACGGACAGCTTGGAGAGCTTGATCGACTTCACCTTGTGCAGGTGCAGCAGCAGGCCGAAGGTCTTCGCCGAGGTCCGGCCGTGGCCCGAGTAGCCGTGCAGCGAGCTCATCAGCTTGAGCTTCTTGTTGACGACCTTCTCCATGAGGTCCGGGACGATCAGGCCGTGCTTGTCGACGAACTTGTGCTCGATCTCCGTCAGCTCGACCTCCTCGATGGCGCCGCACACGGGGTGCAGCTCGGTGAAGATCTGCGTGAGGTGCTCGATGCCGGCGAACAGGTCGAGCTCGACGCTCAGCTCCGCCAGGTTGGCGCTGGCCGCCCCGGAGCTCGCGCTGACGTTGAGCAGGCTGCCGCTGACGTGGTGGCCCGCCGGGATCGAGACCGCCGAGTCGGTCACGGTCCCGCCGCTCGTCCAGGTCACCGTGGGGCCCTCGTGGAGGACGTGCCCGGCCACCTTCAGGCTGACCCCGGTGGCCGAGGACGACGCGGTGGCCGCGTTGGCGGTGCCGCCCGCGCCGAGCAGGGCGACGGAGACGCCGGAGGCGACGAGCAGCGCGACGCTGCTCGCGACGGCGGCGAGTCGGGTGGTCTTCATGGTGTTCCCCTCTGGTCTTTCTGGTCTCGGGTCTGGTCGAGGTGGCGGCCGGTCAGGCCTCGTCGATGAGGACGGCGGTGCCGAGCGGCACCGATCGCAGCTCCGCGAGCGCCTCGTCGGGCACGCGGATGCATCCGTGGCTGACCGCCTTGCCGAACACGCTGGCGTCGGTCCATCCGTGGATGGCGACCGTGCCGGGCCCGCCCCCGTAGGAGTCGAGGGTCGGGCTGTGCGTGCCCAGGGGCAGGATCAGCGGTGAGAAGGACTGCTGGTCATCGACCATCTGCCCGAGCAGAAAGGTGCGTCCGGTGGGGGTGGGGGTGTCGCCGGCGCCGACGGCGACCGGCCAGCTGCCGATCTCGGCGCCGTTCTCGTAGAGGCCCATGGTCCGGGACCCGAGGTGCACCCGCACCAGGAACCGGCTGTGGGCGCGCTGCAGGCCGGCCGCGCGGAGCCAGCCGGTGGAGCCGTTCGGGCGCGACGGGAGCAGCACCTGCACCCAGCCCCGCTGCCGGTCGACGACCGGCAGCCAGGTGTCGCCGAACTGGTGCGGCCCGACCTTGGCGATCGCCGTGCCGTCGGGCACGTCGAAGACCGGCACCGCGCGCTTCGGGTGCACGACGAGTCCGTCGGGCGCCTGGTCCGGGTTGCCGTCCACCGGCGCGGCCTTGATCCTGGCCTCGGTCGTGGTCGCCGTCAGGCTCGCCAGGTCGATGTCGGCGCCGTCGACGACCTCCGCCGACGACCCGGTGTCGGGCTGCCCCGGCACCCCGTAGGCCCGGACCGCGACGATCAGTGCGACGCAGGCGAGCACGGCGATCAGCAGCGACGCCCCACGGTTTCCCGGTTCGGGCGCGCTCGTAGTGTCCCCCATCTGAACTTCCCCCCAGAAGTATGTGCGGTGGTCTACACCGCTTCCCCCTCGGACCTACCAACGACGAGTCGCCGGGAAGGTCACGGGCGAACTATGCCGAACTGGGGATGACTCGTCAGTAGGATTCGGTATATGGCTGGCCGGATCCGTGACGACGACATCGCAGCGGTCCGGGAGAAGGCCCGGATCGACGAGGTCGTGTCGTCCTACGTCACGCTGCGCAACGCCGGCGGTGGTTCCCAGAAGGGCCTGTGCCCCTTCCACGACGAGAAGTCGCCGTCGTTCCACGTCACGCCGAGCCGGGGCTTCTACCACTGCTTCGGCTGTGGTGAGGGCGGGGACGTGATCTCCTTCCTGATGAAGATCGACGGACTCGGCTTCACCGAGGCCGTCGAGCGGCTCGCGGAGAAGTACGGCGTCCAGCTCCGGCGCGAGGAGGGCGGGCCGGACGACAAGCCGCGCGGCCCTCAGCGGCGACGGCTGGTCGAGGCGCACGCGGTGGCGCAGGAGTTCTACGCCGCGCAGCTGCGCTCCCCGGAGGCGATCGAGGCGCGGCGCTTCCTCGACCAACGCGGGTTCGACCAGGCCGCCGCCACCATGTTCGGCGTCGGCTACGCGCCCCGCGAGGGCGAGGCGCTGTGGCGGCACCTTCGGGACCGGAAGTTCACCTCCGAGGAGGTGATCGCCGCCGGCCTGGTGGCGATGGGCAGGTCCCACTACGACAAGTTCCGCGGCCGGCTGGTGTGGCCGATCCGGGACAGCGCGTCGGACACGATCGGCTTCGGCGCCCGCCGGATCCACGACGACGACAAGATCGAGGCCAAGTACCTCAACACGGCCGAGACCCCGATCTACAAGAAGAGCCAGGTGCTGTACGGCATCGACCTGGCCCGCCGCGAGATCGCGCGCTCCGCGCAGGCGGTCGTGGTCGAGGGCTACACCGACGTGATGGCCTGCCACCTCTCCGGCGTCGGGACGGCCGTGGCCACCTGCGGCACCGCCTTCGGCGACGACCATGCCCGGGTGCTGCGCCGCTTCCTCGACGACCACGAGGGCACCCAGGGCGAGGTGATCTTCACCTTCGACGGTGACTCGGCCGGGCAGAAGGCCGCGCTCAAGGCGTTCCAGGGCGACCAGCGGTTCGTCTCCCAGACCTACATCGCGGTGGCGCCCGAGGGGCAGGACCCCTGCGAGCTGCGGATCAACTCCGGCGACGAGGCGGTGCGCGAGCTGATCGCCGGCCGCCGGCCGCTGTACCGGTTCGCGCTGGAGAGCGTCGTCAAGCGCTTCGACCTGGACCGTGCCGACGGGCGGATCGACGCCCTCCGCGAGGGCGCCCGGCTGGTCGCCAGCGTCCGGGACAAGGCGAAGGTGGACGCGTTCGCCCGCGAGCTGGCCGGCCTGGTGGGCGTCGACCCGGACCAGGCGCGCTCGGAGGTACGGCGCGTCGCCGGCCGCTCCGGCGGCGCTGGCGGACCCGGCGGGCCCGGCGCCTCCGGGCGCCCCGAC
>NZ_JBEGDJ010000051.1:0-28538 GCF_040191335.1 Nocardioides sp. YIM 152588
TTCGACCTGAAATCACGAGCGGGCTACCAGTCAGCCAACCCCCGCGGTAGGAAAGTGTCCGCGATGTCTTGAGACATATGTGTCCGCGATGTCCCGAGACACAACACATCGCAACAAGGGGTTCTCAGGCACACGACCCGCGCCCCGTGGCTCAGATGAACACGACCCGCGCCCCGCGGCTCAGATGATCTCGGCGCAGGCCAGGGCGTCGGATACCGTCTCGGCCGCCACGTACGTGCCCTTCATCGCCACCCGCGTCAGCAGCGCGTGCTCGCCCAGGCCGAGGCCGTAGGTGAACGCGACCGTGCGGATCCCCTGGAACAGCAGGGTCGTGGTCACGCCGGAGCCGACGACGGCGTCCAGGGCGTCCCCGAGGAACCAGAGGTGGAAGAACTCGGTCAGGTCGGCCCCGTAGATCAGCCGCAGGTCCTCGCCGATGTCGAGGGTGGCGTCCTGCAGCAGCTCGCCGATCGCGTAGTAGTCGTCGAAGTTCGCCTGCGTCGCGCCGCTCTCGGCGATCGCGACCGGGAAGTCGAGGATCAGGTGGGCGTCCAGGCCGGCCATCGCCACCCGGCCGGGCCGCACGGAGCAGTCCGCGGCCATCCGGTAGTAGGGCCGCCAGTTCACCGGGATCGCCGTCCCGGCCAGGCTCGCGTGCAGGCCCTCCAGGTAGGGCCGGAAGAAGGTGATGCTGACCAGGCGCGACCAGCCGAGGTCGTCGTAGCGGTCCGCGCTGCCCGCCCCCAGCGCCGGCACCGCCTTGCCCAGGATGTTGTTGTAGAAGAGCGCGAAGATGCCGCGGCGGTCCTCCGCGGCGAGCAGGACCGGGGCGACCCGGGCCATGATCCGCTCGCCGCGCCGCAGGGCCCGGATCGGCCGGAGCCCGTCCAGCCGGGACGGGGCGGTCAGCCGGACCAGGCGCTTGCGCTTCCTGGCCCCGAGGTCCACCACCCCCCGGCACTCCCGGGTCACCTCGACCGCGGGCAGCGGATCGCTGATCTCCGGGACCGGGTCGGTGTCGGCCGTGGCCGGTGCCACCGCGCACAGCACGGCGCCGCAGGCGACCGCGGCGGTGGCGATCGACGTGGCGATCCGGGTGCGGAGCGAGCGGCGCGCGGCCATGGGTTCCCTCTCGGTCGGTGAGCTGCCGGTCACCGACCGAGACGCGGGGCCGCCCCCGCACCGGTGTCCGCCCGGTCAACGCCCGTACCCCAGGTTGGTTACGCTCGCAGCACCGCGACAGCCGCCGACGACGGGAGCACCCGATGAGCACGTACACGATCGCCACCACGGTCGAGAAGCCGTACGCCGACACGGTCGACGCCGTGCGCGCCGTGCTGGCCGACCAGGGGTTCGGGGTGCTCACCGAGATCGACCTGGCGGCCACCCTCAAGGCCAAGCTCGGCGTCGACCTGCCGCCCCAGGTGATCCTGGGCGCCTGCCGCCCGCCCTTGGCCTACGAGGCGATCCAGGCCGAGCCGTCGATCGCCGCGGTGCTGCCGTGCAACGTGGTGGTCCGCTCGCTCGGCCCGGGCTCGACCGAGGTCGAGGCGTTCGACCCGCAGGCGATGATGGGCCTGGCAGAGAGCAGCGCGCTGACGAAGGTGGCCGACGACGCCAAGGAGCGGCTGACCGCCGCGTTCGCCGCGCTCGGCGACGGCGACTGAACCGGCAGGCGAACAGCCCCCCGACGGGGTAGCGGCCCCTCGGTCGATCTGGCACGTTGGAGGCTCCGCAGCCGAGACCGTGGGAGCCCCCATGACCGAGACATCGCTGACCGACGCCGAGCTCGCCGCGCTGCACGCCTGGTGGCGGGCCGCGAACTACCTCTCGGTGGGGCAGATCTACCTGCTGGACAACCCGATGCTGGAGCGCCGGCTGACGGCCGAGGACATCAAGCCCCGGCTGCTCGGGCACTGGGGCACCACCCCCGGGCTCAACCTCGTCTACACCCACCTGAACCGGCTGATCCGCGCGCGGGACGTCAACGCGATCTTCCTGGCCGGCCCCGGCCACGGCGGCCCGGCGGCCGTGGCCTGCGCCTGGCTGGAGGGCACCTACAGCGAGCTGTACCCGCGGATCTCCTACGACAAGGCCGGGATGAAGGCGCTGTTCCGGCAGTTCTCCTTCCCCGGCGGCATCCCCAGCCACGTGGCCCCGGAGACGCCCGGATCGATCCACGAGGGCGGCGAGCTCGGCTACGTCCTCTCCCACGCGTACGGCGCCGCCATGGACAACCCCGACCTCGTGGTCGCCGCGGTGGTCGGCGACGGTGAGTTCGAGACCGGCCCGCTGGCCGCCTCCTGGCACGCCAACAAGTTCGTCGACCCCGTGCACGACGGCGCCGTGCTGCCGATCCTCCACCTCAACGGCTACAAGATCGCCAACCCGACCGTCCCGGCCCGGATCCACCGCGACGAGCTGGTCAGCCTGCTGCGCGGCTACGGCCACGAGGTGCTCACCGTCGAGGGCGAGGACCCGATGGACGTGCACCAGCAGATGGCCGCGGCGATGGACACCGCGCACGACAAGATCAGCGAGATCTGGCGCGCCGCCCGCGAGGACGGCGACACCGAGCGTCGGCCCTGGCCGATGATCCTGATGGTCACGCCGAAGGGCTGGACCGGGCCCAAGGTCGTCGACGGCGTGCCGGTGGAGGGCACCTGGCGGGCCCACCAGGTGCCGCTCGCCGGCACCCGCGACAACGCCGATCACCGCGGCCAGCTCGAGGAGTGGCTGCGCTCGTACCAGGCCGAGGAGCTCTTCGACGACGACGGCGTGCTGATCGAGGAGCTGCAGGCGCTCTCGCCGGTCGGGCACCGCCGGATGAGCGACAACCCGCACGCCAACGGCGGGCTGCTCACCAAGCCGCTGAAGATGGACGACTTCCGGCAGCACGCCGTCGACGTACCGTCCCCGGGGGCGACGATCCACGAGCCGACCCGGGTGCTGGGCGACTACCTGGTGCACGTGGTCAGGGAGAACCCGACCAACTTCCGGATCTTCGGGCCGGACGAGACGGCGTCGAACCGGCTCAACCCGGTCTACGCGGTCACCGACAAGGTCTTCGCCGGCGACATCGTCGAGACCGACGAGCACCTGGCCCGCTCCGGGCGGGTGGTGGAGATCCTCTCCGAGCACACCTGCCAGGGCTGGGTCGAGGGCTACACGCTGACCGGCCGGCACGGGCTGTTCAGCTGCTACGAGGCGTTCATCCACATCATCGACGCGATGTTCAACCAGCACGCCAAGTGGCTGAAGACGACGCGCGACATGGCATGGCGTCCGCGGATCCCGAGCCTGAACTACCTGCTCTCCTCGCACGTGTGGCGGCAGGACCACAACGGCTTCTCCCACCAGGACCCCGGCTTCATCGACCACGTGGTGAACAAGCGTGCCGAGGTGGTGCGGGTCTACCTCCCGCCGGACGCCAACACCCTGCTCTCGACGATGCAGCACTGCCTGGAGAGCCAGCACTACGTCAACGTGGTGGTCTCCGGCAAGCAGCCGTCGTTCGACTGGCTCACCGGGGACGAGGCCGACCTGCACTGCGCCCGCGGCGCCGGGATCTGGGAGTTCGCCTCCAACGACGAGGGCCGGCCCGACGTGGTGATGGCCTGCGCGGGCGACGTGCCGACGCTGGAGACGCTGGCCGCGGTCAAGATCCTCCGCGAGCGGCTGCCGGAGCTGCGGATCCGGGTCGTCAACATCGTCGACCTGATGCGGCTCCAGGACGAGACCGAGCACCCGCACGGCCTGCCGCACCGCGACTACGACAACCTGTTCGGGGTCGACATCCCGGTGGTCTTCGCGTACCACGGCTACCCGTGGCTGATCCACCGCCTGACCTACCGCCGGGCCAACAACGAGTACCTCCACGTGCGCGGCTACAAGGAGGAGGGCACCACGACGACGCCCTTCGACATGGTGATGATGAACGACATGGACCGGTACCACCTGGTCATGGACGTCATCGACCGCACGCCCGGGCTGCGCTCGCGCGCGGCGTCGCTGCGCCAGGAGATGGTCGACACCCGGCGTCGGGCGCGGCAGTGGACCCGCGAGCACGGCGACGACCTGCCCGAGGTGCGCGACTGGCGCTGGGAGTCCGGCGGCGAGGAGATCGACGAGGAGCACTCGCCCTCGGTGAGCGCCTCCGCGATGACGAGCGCCGACTTCTGAGTTCGATGGGCCGAGCGCGAGTCGGCAGAAGCTGACTGCGCTGGAGCGCGAGTCGGCAGAAAGCTTCTGCCGACTCGCGGCTAGGGCGTGGTGAGGAGCGCCGCGGCCTGGCGGGCGATGGAGAGCTCCTCGTTCGTGGGGATGACGAGGACCGTGATCGGCGAGTCGTCGGCGCTGATCCGCCGCGCGCCCCTGGTCGTCGCGTGGTTGCGCTCGGGGTCGAGCACGATGCCGAGCCGCTCCAGCCCGGCGAGCGCGTCCGCTCGGACCCGGTCGTCGTGCTCGCCGACGCCGGCGGTGAAGGTGATCACGTCGGCCCCGCCGAGTACCGCGAGGTAGGCGCCGACGTACTTGCGCAGGCGGTGGCAGTAGACCCGGAGCGCCGCGAGGGCCGCGTCGTCGCCGTCGTCGATGGCGCGGTGGAGGTCGCGGAAGTCGCCGTGGCCGGCCAGCCCCTTCAGTCCCGACCGGTGGTGCAGCAGGTCCTCGAGGGCGTCGACGTCGAGGTTGCCGTGCCGCAGCAGGTGCAGCAGGACGCCCGGGTCGAGGTCGCCGGCGCGGGTGCCCATCACCAGGCCCTCCAGCGGGGTGAGCCCCATCGAGGTCTCTACGGGCCGCCCGCCGCGGATCGCCGACGCCGACGCGCCGTTGCCCAGGTGCAGCACGATCTGGTCCAGGTCCCCGATCGGCCGGTCGAGGAACTCGGCGACCGCCGAGGCGACGTACTCGTGGCTGATCCCGTGGAAGCCGTAGCGCCGGATCCCCTCACGCCCGGCGAGGGCGGCGTCGATGGCGTACGTCGCGGCGGCGGCCGGCAGGTCGGCGAAGAACCCGGTGTCGAAGACCGCCACCTGGGGCACGTCCGCGAAGTGGTGGCGGGCGCTGTGGATGCCGGCCGCGGCCGGAGGGTTGTGCAGCGGCGCCAGCCGGGCCTGGATCTCGATCTCGGCCAGCGTGAGGTCGTCGATCACCGTCGGCTGGCTGAGCCGGGGACCGCCGTGCACCACCCGGTGGCCGACCACCAGCAGGTCGTCGGCGCCGATCCCGCGCTCCTCGAGCGCCGCCTGCATGACGCCGAGCGCGGCGCCGTGGTCGGGCACGTCGTCGTCCTCGCCGATCCGCTCCACGACGCCGCGCAGCAGCGACTCGCCGGAGTCCGGATGGAGCACCTGGTACTTGAGCGTGGACGAGCCGGCGTTGAGCACCAGGACCAGTGAGGGCTGCGCCATGACGCCACGCTAGCCACTTCTGAGCATCGCCGGTGGTTTCGAGGCTCGGCCGCGGGCGGCCTCGCACCTCAACCACCGGAGAGTGTCCGCTGGCAGCGCGGACGTGTCCGACCGGCGCGAGCCGGACGGCACCGCCGCGGACGAGCATCGGGGGAGACGACCGGAGCCCCGGTCCCATCCCGAGGAGACACCATGTTCATCGCCCTGCTCGACCTGCGGTCCAGCGCCGCCGACCGACCCGCGGTGCTCGCCCAGCTCGACCGCGAGCGCGCGGAGATCCGTGCCCTGCCCGGCAACCTCGACTTCCGCGCCTACGCCGTCCGGGAGGACGACGGCGCAGTCGCGGTGGTCCACGAGTGGGCCGACGAGACCTCGTTCGACGGCTACCTCGCCTCGGACGCGTTCGCCCGGTCCGGCACCGTGCTCGCGCCCCTGCTCGCCGCTCCTCCCGTCAGCCGGCGGTTCCGGGCCGAGCAGGCCGAGACGGTCTGCGGACTCCCCGCCGGCGCGGACGCGTGACCTAGGCTCCTGGCGTGCGAGCCAGGCGGCGTGCAAGCGCGCGAGGCGGCCGGTGACCCGCGAGGCGTTCGCGTTCGCGCGCGACTTCGCCCCCGCCCCGGCCGCCGAGCTGCGCGTGGACCGGCACTACCTGCTGTGCGCGGCGCGGGGCGCGCTGCGGCTGGAGACCCGCGACCGGGTCGCCGTGCTGCCACCGGCCCGCGCCGCGCTCATCGCCGCAGGGGAGCCGATCCGGGTGACCATCCCGCAGCCGGTCACCACCTCGTCGGTGCTCTTCGCCGTCGACTTCGCCCCGCCGCCGCCCGCGCCGGTCACCGTGCTCGACCTCAGCCCGCTCGCGCGGGCGCTGGTCACCGAGTGCGTGCAGTGGCCGGACGCGCCCGAGCCGCTGCCGGCGTACGCCCGCAGCATCTTCGCGGCGCTGGCCGCGGTCGCGTGGCGGTCGGCGGAGGACCCGAGCCCGGTCACCGTCCCGGCCGGCAGGTCCGCCGAGCTGCGTCGCGCGCTGGCCGTCACCGGGGAGCGGCTGGGCGAGGACCTCTCGTTCGAGGAGGTCGCCCGGGAGGTCGGGCTGGCGCCCCGGTCGCTGGCGCGCCGGTTCCAGGAGGAGACCGGCGCGACCTGGAGCGCGGTGCTGCGCCGGATGCGGGTGCTGCGGGCGATCGAGGAGCTCGCCGCGGGGGAGGCGACCGTCACCGCCGTCGCGCACCGGGTCGGGTACACGTCGCTGTCGGCGTTCAACGCGGCGTTCCGGGACCTGACCGGGCGCACGCCGAGCGAGTATCGCGCCAGCTTCCGACCGTGAGCCGTCGGCCGCGGGACCTTGGTCCCCCGACCGGCGGTGGACTGCCCCTTGGCGTGGCGCCCGGGTGGGTGGAGGGTGGATCCACGCAGGAGCAGCAGACGCGAGAACCCGACGACAGCACCAGACGAGGAGTCGTGATGACCGAGCCGGAGCGATGGTTCCCCAGCCACATCAAGGAGATCCCCGAGGAGGACTGTCGCGAGCTCCTGGCCACCCAGGAGGTGGGCCGGGTCGCCTACAGCGTGGGCGACGGGCGTGCGCCGGTGGTCGTGCCGGTCAACTACACGATGGAGGGCGACGCCCTCCTGCTCCGGCTCGGGCCGAACTCCAACATCGCCCACCACCTGCAGTCGACGCCGGCCTCGTTCGAGATCGACGACTACGAGACCTACAACCAGTCGGGCTGGAGCGTGCTGGCGCGCGGCCACGCGCGGTGGGTGGAGGCCGCCGACCACCCGGCCGCCGAGCGGCTGCTGCCGTGGGCCGAGGGCAAGCGCACCCTCGTGGTGCTCCTGGAGATCCAGGAGCTGACCGGGAGGCGGCTGCTCTCGGCATGAACACCGAGGGCGGCCACGGTGGCACCGGCAGCGCGGCCGGTGCCACCCGGCGCAGCCCGACGCTGACCTTCCTCGGCGCGGCCGGCACGGTCACCGGAAGCCGGTTCCTCCTGGAGACCGACGACGTCCGGTTCATGGTCGACGCGGGGCTCTACCAGGGCCTGCGGGAGCTGCGCCGCCGCAACTGGGCGCCGTCGGAGATCCCCGCCGCCGCGCTGGCGGCCGTGGTGCTGACCCACGCGCACCTGGACCACTGCGGCTACCTGCCGCGGCTGGTCAAGGAGGGCTTCGCGGGCCCGGTGGTGTGCAGCCCGGAGACGGCGGCGCTGGCCTCGATCGTGCTGCGCGACTCCGCGCACCTGCAGGAGGAGGACGCGCGCTACGCGAACGAGGCCGGGTTCAGCCGCCACCACCCCGCGCTGCCGCTCTACGACACCGCCGACGTCGAGCGGACCCTGCGGCTGTTCGCCCCGGTCGGCTTCGGGGAGCCGGTCGACCTCGGTGCCGGTGCCCGGGCGGTGCTGCGCCCCGCCGGGCACATCCTCGGCTCGTCCACGGTGGAGATCGAGGTCGACGGTGCCCGCGCCGCCTTCAGCGGGGACCTCGGCCGCCCGGCCCACCCGCTGCTGGTGCCGCCCGCCCCGCTGCCGGAGGTCGGTGCCGTCGTCATCGAGTCGACCTACGGCGGTCGCGCCCACCCGGAGCGGCGCGGCGACGCGCTGGCCGACGCGATCCGGCGGACCGTGCGCCGCGGCGGCTCCGTGCTGATCCCGGCGTTCGCCGTCGACCGCACCGAGCTCGTGCTGCTGGAGCTCTACGACCTGATGAGCGCCGGCGAGATCCCCCAGGTCCCCGTGTACGTCGACAGCCCGATGGCGCTCGCCGCGCTCGACGTCTACCGGCACGCCGTGGACCGCGGCTCGCCGCAGCTGCGGCCGGAGGCCCGGCGGCTGCAGGAGGCGATCGACGGCATGCACGTGCGCGGCGTCCACGACGCCGACGACTCGATCCGGCTGAACCGGCCGACGATGCCGTGCATCGTCATCTCCGCCTCCGGCATGGCCACGGGCGGCCGCGTGATCCACCACCTGGCCCACCAGCTGCCCGACCCCGACAACTGTGTGGTGCTCACCGGCTACCAGGCGATCGGGACGCGCGGCCGGGACCTCGCCGAAGGTGCGAAGCGGGTCAAGATCCACGGCCACTACGTGCCGGTCCGGGCCGAGGTGGTCACCGACGTCAGCTTCTCCGTCCACGCCGACGCCGACGAGCTGGTGGGGTGGATCGACTCCGCGCCCACGCCGCCCGAGGTGGCCTACGTGGTCCACGGCGAGGCCCAGTCGTCCCGGGACCTGGCCGAGCGGATCGAGCGCGACCTCGGGGTGATGGCGGTGGTGCCGCGGCTGGGGGAGAGGGTCCGGCTCGACTGACCCGGCCGCCCGGCCGCCCGGCCGCCTGGCCGCCCGGCCGCCCGGGGCGCGCCGGCTCAGTCGGCGTAGGCGTGCCGGACCAGCCACCCGGTGAGCGCCAGGCAGGCCGCGGTCAGGAGGGCGAGGACGAGGGTCGCGCCGAGGTCCCAGCCGCCGTCGACCCAGGGCGACCGGAGCAGCGCGGCGGCGTGGGTGACGGGGATCCAGCCGGCGAGCGCGTCCAGGGTCCCGGGCAGCACCTCACGGGGCGGGCCGGCACCGCCCAGCATCATGAACACGAAGAAGAGGAGGACCCCCAGCCCCTGGGCGGCCCGGGCGGTGGGCAGCACGAAGCCCAGGACGACGCCGGCGGCCGCGAAGCCGACCGAGACCAGCAGGCTCGCCGCCACGACGCCCAGCCAGGAGGCCGGCAGCGTGGCGTCGTACACGATCGCGGAGACGACGACGACCAGCACCCCACCGGCGGTGGCCATCACGGCGGTCACCGCGATGTGGGCCCCGACCAGCGCCGCGGGGGAGACCGCCGAGGCGCGGAACCGGCGCAGCACGCCCTTCTCGCGGTAGCCCGCGAGGTGCACGGGCAGCGACAGCACGCCCGCGGTCGCCGCCACCAGCGCGACGTAGGCCGAGGTGTAGAAGTCGATGGGCGACAGGCCCTCCCACACCGTGGGGTCCGGGGTGCTGCCGAAGACGCCGTTGAGCACGTACAGGATCACCAGGGGGAGGACGAGCACGAACATCACGGTGAGCGGCTCACGCAGGAAGAGCCTGAACTCCACCCGGGTCATCGCGACGAACGCACGCACGAGGTCAGCCGCCTTCCCGTGCTCGCCCGCCGGGCTCGGTCAGCGCCAGGTAGGCGTCCTCCAGCGTGCTGCCGTCGGCCCGGAGGTCCTCGGGCTCCAGCCCCCGGGAGACCAGCGCGTGCCCGACCCGGGCGACGACCGGGCCGGAGCCCGTGACGGCGACGTCGCCGCCGGCACCGGTGCGGACCTCGTCGACGTCCGGGATCGCGCGCAGGAACCCCAGGTCCGTCGCCGTCGGCGCGGTGAACCGGGCGACGTGCCGGCCGCCGACCCCGGCGACCAGCTCCGCGGGCGTCCCACGCGCGACGATGCGGCCCGAGACCAGGACGGCGACCCGGTCGCAGAGGCGTTCGGCCTCGTCCATGAAGTGCGTGACCATCAGCACGGTGGTGCCCCGGTCGCGCACCGCCTCGACCAGCTCCCAGGCGACCCGGCGCGCCGCCGGGTCCAGGCCGGTCGTCATCTCGTCGAGGACCACGAGCCGGGGGTTGGCCACCAGGGCCAGCGCGACGAAGAGTCGCTGCCGCTGCCCGCCGGAGAGGTCGCCGAACGCGGTGTTGCGACGGTCGGCGAGGCCCCACTCCTCGAGGAGCTCCTGCCACGGCGGCCCGCCGGGCTGGAACGTGGAGAAGAGCTGCAGCGCCTCGGCCACCCGCAGCCGGTCCGGTAGCGCCGACTCCTGGAGCTGGCTGCCCACGATCCGGCGGACGTGGGCGGCGTCGTGCACGGCGTCGAGGCCGAACACGTCGACCCGGCCCGCGTCCGCGCGGCGCAGGCCCTGCACGCACTCCACGGTCGTGGTCTTGCCCGACCCGTTGGGTCCCAGCAGGCCGAAGATCTCGCCCTCCTCGACCCGGAGCGAGACGTCGGCGACGGCGACCTTCGCGCCGTACGCCTTCCGCAGGGCCTCCACCGTGACCGCCGCCGCCATGCCTCCAGGGTCGCGCGGGCGCCGGTGCGGGAGTCAGGGCCGGAGGTCCCCCTGCCCGCCGACCTCGGCCTCCCGCGGGACCCCACGGAGGAGCAGCCACAGCGCCAGCCCGACCTCGGCGACGAGGCTGACCGCCAGCCCGGGGTAGGAGAGCGCGTCGTGCTCGGGGAGCACCAGGGCCTGCGCGAACCAGACCAGGATGCCGACGCCGTCCAGCAGCAGCAGGAGGCCGAGGACGCGGGGGAGGAGGCCGGAGCGGTAGACCAGGTAGCCGAGGGGGAAGAGCCAGGTGCCGAAGAAGATCTGCGCCGTGGCGAAGCCGGCCGCGTAGACGTCGATCGCGAGCGCGGCGGCCTCCTCGGCCTGCCCGGCGGTGATCGCCTGCAGGGAGGCGCCGTCGGTCAGCGACAGCGCGCCCAGCAGCGCGAGCATGCTGGCGCTCTGCACCGCGACGCCGACCGCGTTGAGCAGCAGGAAGAGCAGCGCGAGGCCGTCGTCGACCGGCCTCAGCAGCAGGTAGAGGCCCCACGCCGCGAGCAGGAACAGCAGCGCCGAGACGAAGGCGGCCAGGAGGCCGAGCCGGAACCGGTCGGGGTGCTCGGTCACCGACCGCAGGGCCGCGTCGCCGCCGCTGGGGCCGACGTGCCCGAGCAGGTCGCCGGCCAGGGAGGCGAGGATGAAGCCCAGGTAGAGAGCGCCGGTGACCCGCGCCAGGCGGTCGCGGCGCCACCGTCGGGTCACGTGCCGGGCCCGGCGAGCCGCGCCTCGGCCGCCAGCACCGTCTGCGTCGTGCGCAGCACGCTGTCGGGGTTGAGGCTCATCGAGTCGATCCCCAGCTCGACCAGGAACTCGGCCATGTCGGGGTAGTCCGACGGCGCCTGCCCGCAGAGGCCGGAGTGGATCCCGTTGCGGCGGCAGCCCTCGACGGCGAGCCGGATCATCTTCTTCACGCCCGGGTCGCGCTCGTCGTAGTCAAAGGCCACGGCGGCGCTGTCGCGGTCCACGCCGAGGGTGAGCTGGGTGAGGTCGTTGGAGCCGATCGAGAGGCCGTCGAAGCGCTGCGCGAACTCGTCGACCAGCACCACGTTGTTGGGGATCTCGCACATCGCGTAGACCTCGAGGCCGTCCTTCCCGCGCTCCAGGCCGAGCTCGGCCATCCGCGCCAGCACCAGGTCGGCCTCGTCCAGCCGCCGCACGAACGGCAGCATGATCACGACGTTGGTCAGGCCCATCTCCTCGCGGACCCGGCGCATCGCCCGGCACTCCAGGGCGAACCCCTCCTCGTACGCCGGGTGGGCGTAGCGCGACGCGCCGCGGAACCCGAGCATCGGGTTCTCCTCGGCCGGCTCGAACGCGGCGCCGCCGACCAGGCTCGCGTACTCGTTGGTCTTGAAGTCCGACATCCGCACCACCACCGGCTTCGGGTGGAACGCGGCGGCGATGGTGCCGATCCCCTCGGCCAGCCGCTCGACGAAGTACGACGCCCCGTCGGCGTGGTCGCGCAGGATGGTCGCGATCCGGGTCCGGTCGCCGGGGGCGGTGACCCGCTCGGGGTGCAGCAGCGCCAGCGGGTGGACCTTGATCGCCTCGCTGATGATGAACTCCATCCGGGCCAGGCCGACGCCGTCGTTGGGGACCTGCGCGGTGTGGAAGGCCAGCGCGGGGTTGCCGAGATTGACCATCAGCCGGGTCCGGGGCCGGGGCAGGTCGGAGAGGTCGACCTCGTCCACGTGGAACGGCACCGCGCCGGCGTAGACGCGGCCGGTCTCGCCCTCGGCGCAGGAGACGGTCACCTCCGCCCCGTCGGCCAGCGCGGTGGTCGCGCCGTCGGCCCCGACCACCGCCGGCAGGCCGAGCTCGCGGGCGACGATCGCGGCGTGACAGGTGCGCCCGCCGCGGTCGGTGACGACGGCCGCCGCGGTCTTCATCACCGGCTCCCAGTCGGGCGTCGTGGTGGTCGCGACGAGGATCTCGCCGGGCTGGAACTCCGCGAGGTGGGTGGGGTCCGCGATCACCCGGACCCGGCCGGTGCCGACCTTGTCGCCGACGGCGCGGCCCGCGGTCAGCACCTCGGCCGAGCCGTCGACGACGAAGCGCCGCAGCGTGGTCGCGGACTGGGACGTCGCCGTCTCGGGTCGGGCCTGAACGATGTAGGTGGCGCCGTCCAGGCCGTCCTTGGCCCACTCGATGTCCATCGGCCGGCCGTAGCGCCGCTCGATCGCGATCGCCGCGCCGGCCAGCTCCAGCACCTCGTCGTCGCTGAGGCAGTAGCGCCGCTGGTCGGCCTCGGGTGTCGGCTCGTTGCGCGTGCCCGACGCCCCGGCCGCGACCATCCGGATCGCCTTCTCGCCCCGCCGGCGGCGCAGCACGGCGCGGTAGCCCTGCTCGTAGGTCGGCTTGTGCACGTAGAACTCGTCGGGGTCCACCGCGCCCTGGACCACGTTCTCGCCCAGGCCCCAGGAGGCGGTGAGGAAGACGACGTCCCGGAACCCCGACTCGGTGTCGAGCGTGAACATGACGCCCGAGGAGGCGAGGTCGGAGCGGACCATCTTCATCACGCCGACCGAGAGCGCGACGGAGAGCTGGTCGAAGCCGTGGCGGTGGCGGTAGTGGACGCCGCGGTCGGTGAAGATGCTGGCGAAGCACCTCCGCACGGCCTCGAGCAGGCCGTCCTCGCCGGCGACGTCGAGGTAGGAGTCGTGCTGGCCGGCGAAGCTGGCCTCGGGCAGGTCCTCGGCGGTGGCGCTGCTGCGGACCGCGAGGCGGACATCGTCGCCGTACCGCTCGCGCAGGTCGCGGTAGCCGGCCAGCACCTGGTCGCGGAGGTCGTCGGGCAGGCCGGCGTCGTAGACGATGCGGCGGGCGCGGGCGGCGCGGTGGGAGAGGTCGGTGACGTCATCGGGGTCGAGGCCGTCGAAGGTCTCCTCCAGCGCCGTCCACGCCTTGGCCTCGTCCAGCACGTGCCGGTACGCCGCCGCGGTGATCGCGAAGCCTCCGGGGATCCGCACCCCGGCGTCGGTCAGGTGCTGGTACATCTCGCCGAGCGAGGCGTTCTTGCCGCCGACCAGGGCGACGTCGGCCATGCTCACGGAGGAGAAGTCCAGGACGAGGTCGGTGTTGCTCACGCTCCCAGCGTCCCGCCGGACGGCCGCGCGCCACCACGGTCGTCCGGCCGGTGCCCGGGGGACCTTGGGCTGGTCTAGTCCGACGGTGCCGACGCGGGCCCGGAGTCGAGCAGCACCGCGAGCAGCTCCCGGGTGGTCCGGTACACGCCCGGCTGCTGGCTCTCCCGCGGGCCCGCGACGTTGAGGGTCAGGCCGTCTCCGACCGCCGCGAGCCAGGCGTCGATCTGGGCGAGCGTGCCGGTCCCGCCCGGGGTGACCAGGCACGGGCGGCGCAGGCGTCCGGCCGCGCGCAGGGTGAGGTCGGTGCCGGGGGAGGCGGCGTCCGCGCCGCGCACGATCAGCGTGGCGTGGCTGTCCCGGACGTTGAGCAGGGTCCGCGCCGAGGGGTCGGCCGAGTCCGCTGCGCGCAGGGCCGGGTAGCGGGCCAGCACGCCCGGCGGCTCGGTCAGGTCCTCGGCCCACCCGCCGGCCGGGCACCACCCGCCGTAGGGGAGCCCGGCGGCGATCGCGGCGTCGAGGGCGGCCCGGTCTGCGCCGGTCTGGCCGCCGGAGACGACGCGGGCGATCCGGGGGATCCGCTGCTCTCCGTCCATCGCGAGCCCCCGACCCCGTTCGGCTCAGGCGCGACCGGGGAGCCGCACCACGGTCACGAAGAACTCGTCGATCTGGCGCACCGCCGCGATGAACTGGTCCAGGTCGACCGGCTTGGTCACGTAGGCGTTGGCGTGCAGCTTGTAGCTGCGCAGGATGTCCTCCTCCGCGGAGGAGGTGGTCAGGACGACCACCGGGATCGACGCGAGCTCGGCGTCGGACTTGACGACCTGCAGCACCTCCCGGCCGTCGTACTTCGGCAGGTTGAGGTCGAGCAGGATCAGGTCCGGTCGCGGCGCCGACGCGTGCTCCCCGCGGCGGAAGAGGAAGTCCAGCGCCTCCTCGCCGTCGCGGACGACGTGCAGGTTGTTGGCGATCTTGTTGTCCTCGAACGCCTCCCGCGTCATCAGCTCGTCGCCGGCGTCGTCCTCGACGAGCAGGACCTCGATGGGCTGGGCAGCCGGGCTCATGCGGTTCTTCCTTCCAGGGTGGTGGTGGCGGCCAGCACGTCCGCGCGGATCGCGGTGGCCTCCGCCGAGAGGGTGAAGCAGATGCGGGTGCCGCCCTCGTGCGCGGTGTCGATCCAGATCCGGCCGCCGTGGTACTCCACGATCTTGCGGCACAGCGAGAGCCCGATGCCGGTGCCCGCGTACGTGTCGCGGCTGTGCAGCCGCTGGAAGATCACGAAGACCTTCTCCGCGAACTCCGACGGGATGCCGATCCCGTTGTCGGTCACGGTGACCAGCCAGGAGTCCGCGCCCGCACCGGGGTTCGGCTCGCAGGTGATCGTGACCACCGGCGGGCGGTCGGGGTGGCGGAACTTGATGGCGTTGCTGACCAGGTTCTGCCAGACCATGGTGAACAGGGTCGGGTCGCCGAGGATGACCGGGAGGTCGTCCGGGCGCTCGATGCGGACCCCGGAGTCCTCGATCGCCGAGGCAAGGTTGGCCAGGGCACCGTCGAGGGGCTCGTCGAGGTCGAAGGCCGTGCTGATGTCGTTGACGCGCCCGACCCGGGAGAAGGTGAGCAGGTCCGTGATCAGGACCTGCATCCGCTTCGCTCCGTCGACCGCGAAGTCGATGTACTGCTGCCCGCGCTCGTCCAGCTGCCCGCCGTACCGCTTCTCCAGGAGCTGGCAGAACGAGGCGACCTTGCGCAGCGGCTCCTGCAGGTCGTGGGACGCCACGTAGGCGAACTGCTCGAGCTCGACGTTGGAACGGCGCAGCTCGTCCGCCTGGGCGTCGAGGCCCGCGGCCTGCTCGGCGAGCCGCCGCTCCTGCTCGCGGGAGGCCTCGAGGTCGCGCACGATGCGCTGGCGCATCTGCTCGACGTCGCGGCCCACGGCCCGGATGTCCTCGGGGCCGGACGGGGTGATCGAGTGCGTGAAGTCGCCCTCGGCGACCCGCCGCGACGAGGCCCGCAGCCTGGACAGCGGGCGCGTCACCAGCGCCAGGACCAGGATCGTCATCAGGAGGCCGGCAGCGAAGAAGGCGACGATCATGCTGCCGAGGACCCAGTTGCGGTGCGCCCGGGCCGCGAGCAGGTCCTCCCTGCTCTCGTCGCGCGCCGTGAGCAGGTCGGCGTCCTGCTCGTCGAACAGGGTGCGGATCTCGTCGAACGCCGCCTTGGCCTCGTCGGCCGCCGCGCGGTCCAGCCTCTTCGGCTCGCCCGGGGTGACCGCGGCGATGGTCGGGTCGGCGTAGTCGAGGCGCCAGCGCTCGGCCGCCGCCTCGATCCGGTCGATGTCGGCGAGCAGCTCGTCCTCGTCGCGCAGCAGGCGCCGGAGGTTGGCGGTCGCCAGCTGCTGCTCCTGCAGCCCGTCGGAGTACGGCGTCAGGAAGTCGACGTCGCCGGTCAGCGCGTAACCGCGTTCGCCGGTCTCCTGGTCCAGCAGCGCGGTGCGGAGGCGGTAGGCCTCGACGCGGGCGGGCTCGATCCGCTGGCTCAGCCGGTTCGACGCCGTGACGGTGCGCTCCAGCTGCTCGGCGCCGATCACGACGCCGACGGCGACGATCACCAGCATCACCGCGAGGACCATGGAGAACCAGCCCTGCACGGTGATCCGGGCGATGCCGCGCGTGCGGGTCGGTCCGTCGGTCTCCGGGCCGGTCATGCGTCATCACTCCAGCCGACGTGGACCACGGCCACGTCGTCGTCGATCCCGCCGAACTCCTCGGCCAGGGCCTGCGCGCGGGCGATCAGCGTGTCGACGAAGGGGTCGGGCGCCTCCGCGCCGAGCCGCCGGGCCTCCGCCAGCAGGCCCTCCTCGCCCAGCCGGTGCCCGTCGGGGTCGATGCGGCCCTCGAAGAGGCCGTCGGTGAAGAGCACGAGGCCCCAGTCGCCGTCGGGCAGCACCAGCTCGTGGTGCGGCCAGTCCGCGTCGGGCAGGATGCCGAGCGCGGGACCGCCGGGGACCTCCAGCCACTCGACGTGGTCGCCGGTGCGGACCATCATCCCGGGATGGCCGGCCCGCATCACGTCGACGCGCCGCCGGTCGGGGTGCAGCGTCAGCGAGGTGAGGGTCGCGAAGATGTGGTCCTGCGGCCGCTCGGCGTCGAGCATCTGGTCCAGCCGCCGCAGCCGCTCGCTGCCCTCGACACCGCTGAGCACCAGGGTGCGCCAGGCGATGCGCAGCGCGACCCCGAGGGCGGCCTCGTCGGGACCGTGCCCCGAGACGTCGCCGATGAGCACCTCCGCGGTGCCGTCCGGTGACTGCACGACGTCGTAGAAGTCGCCGCCCAGCAGCGCCTGCGCGCGGCCCGGGTGGTAGCGGTTGACCACCTCGAGGCCGCCGGACCGGTGCACCAGGGGCGTGGGGAGCAGGCCGCGCTCCAGCCGCACGTTCTCCTGCGCCTGCAGCTCGCTGGCCTGGAGGGCGACCGCCGCGTGCTCGGCCTGCTTGCGCTGGATGGCGTAGCGCACCGCGCGCCCGAGCCACTCGGCGTCGACCCGGCCCTTGACCAGGTAGTCCTGGGCGCCGGCGGTGACGGCCTCGAGGCCGGTGGCCTCCTCGGCGAGGCCGGTCAGGACGACGACTGCGACGCCGTCGGACCACTCGCGGATCGCCGCGAGCGTGTCGAGGTCGTGGGCGTCGGGCAGGTGCAGGTCGAGCAGCACGCAGTCGGCGCGGTTGTCCCGCAGCCACGCGAGCGTGTCCGCCATCGAGCGCGTCCAGTGCAGCGTCATCCCGGGCGTGCAGTCGGCGACCAGCTCCTCGACGAGCAGCGCGTCGCCCGGGTCGTCCTCGACGAGGAGGACGACCGGCAGCGGCTCCGGGGCCGTCGCGGGCACGGTCGTGGTCGGCCGCCGTGGCGCCGGCGCGATGCTCGCGGGGGCGGCCGGCGCGGCCGGCGCGACGGCGCCGGCCGGGCTGGGGGAGCCGGCCCCGGAACGATCCTCAGACAGCACTTCCTCCCCCGTCCGCGGCACGGCCGCTGCTGATCCGTGCGGGTGGCACGGCATCTCGCCGCACAGTACACAGTGACTGGTCAACTACCTGTTTCGCGGGACGTCCCCGCTCTCGTGTCGGCGATCACGGAGCTGTTTCGAGATCGTGGGTGTGAACCGCCGACCTGCTGGGCAGGTACTCCGTCGATGGCGGCGCGTACCGCGCCGGGGACATGCGACGGGATGCGAGGTGGGCCGAGGTGAGCTCGGTGGACTCCCACGGTGGGGCTCCGGACGGGCGCGGGACGGTGGTCGAGCTGCCGTTCGTGCCGGAGTCGGTGGCGCAGGCGCGCCGCACGGTGCGTGAGGCCGGCGCCGCGCTGCCGCGGTGGCTGGTCCAGGACGCCGAGCTGCTCACCTCCGAGCTGGTCAGCAACGCGGTCCTCCACGGCGCCCCGGCGCTCAACCTGACGATCGCCGCCGACGAGGACGGACTCACCGTCGCCGTCCGCGACGGCGGCGCGGCGATGCCCCTGCCGGCCCGCCGCGACGTGCCGGTCGGCGACCACGGCGGCCGTGGCCTCGGCATCGTCCAGCGGATCGCCCAGGACTGGGGCGTGGAGCAACGCCCTCAGCAGAACGGAAAGACCGTCTGGTTCCGGCTGGAGGCGCGCGGCGCCGTCGGCCCGGAGCCGCAGGAGCCGGACCGGGCCGGCACCCCCGAGAGGGCCCAGGACCGGGCCCACGAGAGAGAAGGAACAGCATGAACCTGACGATCACCCGTACCGACGCCGAGCGGACCGCGACCCTGACCCTGGTCGGGGCGGTCGACCTGGTGAGCCGTCAGGACCTGGTGGACGCCGGACGGGCTGCGCTCGCCGACGGCCACGCGCTGGTGCTCGACATGACCGCCGTCGACTTCCTCGACTCGCTCGGGATCGGCGCCCTCGTGGAGCTCGACCGCGCCTGCCGCTCGGCGGGCCGTCCGTTCCTGGTGGCCGGGCGCTCGGCGCGCGTGCAGCGGGTGCTCGACGTCACCGGGCTCGGCGAGGCCTGGTCGGAGCCGGTGGCAGCCGGCTGATCCGGCGCCGTCTGGCGGGCTCTCAGCGCGGGCGGTCAATGTGCGGGTATCGTCGTCTTAAGAGCGCATCACAACGACTTCCGCAGCGTTGGCCGGTCTGGACCTCGGGTTTCTGATGATCGGCGGCGCCCTAGCGATATCCCCCCGACGGACCAGACCTGGAGGACCCGAATGACCGACTTCGCCGTGCTGAACCCCGCCACCGGCGTGCTGGGCCAGACCTACCCCGGCGCCACCGACGCCGACATCGCGGCCGCGCTGGACGCCGCCTCCGCGGCGTACCGGACCTGGGGCCGGGTCTCGACCGTGGCCGACCGCGCCGCCGGCCTGCGCCGCGTGGCCGAGCTGCACCGCGAGCGCAGCGCCGAGCTCGCCACCGCGATGGTCGAGGAGATGGGCAAGCCGCTGGCCGACGCCGAGGGCGAGGTCGACTTCTCCGCCTCGATCTTCGAGTACTACGCCGACAACGCCGAGCAGTTCCTCGCCGACGAGGAGATCCCGCTCGGCGAGGGCGAGGGCACCGCGATGATCCGCAAGTCGCCGGTCGGCGTACTGCTGGGGATCATGCCGTGGAACTTCCCGGCCTACCAGGTGGCCCGGTTCGCCGCGCCGAACCTGGCCACCGGCAACACCGTGCTGCTCAAGCACGCCCCGCAGTGCCCGCGCAGCGCCGAGCTGCTGCAGCAGATCTTCGTCGACGCCGGCTTCCCCGAGGGCGCCTACGTCAACGTCTACGCGGCCGTCGACCAGATCGAGGGCATCATCGCGGACCCGCGGGTGCAGGGCGTCTCCCTGACCGGCTCCGAGCGGGCCGGCGCCGCCGTCGCAGAGATCGCCGGCCGCCACCTGAAGAAGGTCGTGCTGGAGCTCGGCGGCTCGGACCCGTTCCTGGTGCTCGGTTCCAAGGACCTCGACGCCGTCGTGGAGGCGGCGGTGTTCGCGCGGACCGACAACACCGGCCAGGTCTGCAACGCCGGCAAGCGCTTCGTCATCGTCGACGACCTGTACGACGAGTTCGTCGGCAAGTTCACCGACGCGCTGCTCGCCGCCAACCCGGCCACCCCGCTCTCCTCCGAGACCGCCGCCAAGAACCTGGCCAGCCAGGTCGACGCTGCCGTCGCCGGCGGCGCCACGATCACCCGCGCGGGCGAGCCCACCGGTGCGTTCTACCCGAGCGCGGTGCTCTCCGGCGTCACGCCGGAGAACCCGGCCTACTACCAGGAGCTGTTCGGCCCGGTCGCGATGGTCTTCCGCGCGGCGGACGAGGACGATGCGGTCCGGATCGCCAACGACACCCCCTACGGCCTCGGCTCCTACGTCTTCTCCGACGACGCCGAGCAGGCCCAGCGGGTCGCCGACCAGATCGAGGCCGGCATGGTCTACGTCAACGGCGTCGGCCTGGACGCGGCCGAGCTGCCCTTCGGCGGTGTCAAGCGCTCCGGCTTCGGCCGGGAGCTCGGCCGCTTCGGCATCGAGGAGTTCGTCAACAAGAAGCTGATCCGCACCGCGGGCTGACCGCGGCGCACCGGCTGACGCGGCCGGCACCGACCATGCGGTCGGTGCCGGCCGCTGCGCGTCAGGGGACCCGCCGCAGCTCCACCCGCAGCCGCTCGGTCATCTCCTCGGTCCATCCCTCCGGCTGCATCACCGAGACCCAGGCGGCGGCATGCTCGCCGGAGAAGTTGTGGCCGTGTGCCGGCTGGGTGGCGAACGCGCCTGCGAAGTCGCCGGAGACCTGCAGGAAGGTCACGAGCGGCAGCCACACCATGGCGCCGGGCACGTCGTCGCCGGGCGGCTCCTCCAGCCAGTCGGGCCGGGACAGCAGCAGCTCCGGGCTCCACCAGGTCACCGGGTCGGAGGCGTGCTGCAGGTAGAGAACGCGGGTGCCGGGCCACGGCCGGTCCGTCGGAGGCGGCGGTTCGGGGGTCGTGGTGAATCGGACGATCCGGCCGTCGCGGTAGATCGGCTCGATCTCCGGCGACCCCGGATCGCGGCCGTCGACGAACCGCCGGTAGAGCGGGTTCGCGTGCGGCGGCCCGACGAAGAGCGCGCCGGACGTCCGGTTCGCCAGGTCGAGGTCGCCGCTGAAGGTGACCTCGCCGCCGTAGGAGCCGAGGCTCTCGCCGAACACGTAGAGCTCGGGGCGATCCGCGGCGGGTAGCGCGGACAAGCGCGCGTAGAGGGTGTCGAACAGCGTCCGGCTCGCCTCCCGGGCGCGCTCGGCGTCGACCAGGAACGAGAGCCAGGACGGCAGGTACGAGTACTGGATCGCCACGATCGCGGAGTCGCCGCCGGCGACGTACTCGAAGCCGGCGGCCGCGCTCGGCTCGACCCAGCCGGTGCCGGTGGTGCTGACCACGAGGATCCGCGAGCGCTCGAGGCCGCCGGCGCGCACGAGGTCGTCGACCGCCAGTGCGGCGCGGTCCTCGACGTCCTCCGCGCTGTCCAGCCCGGCGTAGACCCGGATCGGCTCCGACGCAGGGCGTCCGGTCGCGTCCTCGATCTGCTCCGCGTCCGGGCCCCGGCCGACGAACGCGCGGCCCTCGCGGCCCAGGGAGTCCCAGGCGACCAGCGAGGCGTCGCTGCCCGAGCGCAGAGGCGTGCTCGGCCGCACTGCGCCCGGTGGTGTCGCCCCGTCCCGCAGGGAGAACGAGGCGTCCAGCGCCGCCAGGCCGCGGTCGGCGATCACCCCCGTGACGAGGCCCCAGGCGAGGGCTCCGGCGAGCAGCACGCCGAGCACCCGCGCCGCGGAGGGGTTCAGGAGGCGCTCCAGCAACGCCACCAGCCGCCGGGTGCCGACGCGGACCCCGCGCGCGATCGCGACCAGGAGGACGGCCGTCGCCGCGGCGATCGGCGGCACCAGCAGCACGAAGGCGACCGGCGTGGGCTCGGTCCCGGCGAGGCGGTGGGCCTCCTCCTGCCACCAGGCACCGAGCGACAGCGCCAGCAGCCCGGCGGCGGCACCGCCGAGGGCGAGGGCGCGCACGGCCCAGGCCGGCCACGGGGAGCGGGGCCGGCCACGGAGGCCGCGCCAGCACCACCCGACCACCAGCCCGACGCCGTACCCGATCGCGGCGGTGACGCCGGTGAGCACGCCCTGCGTGAGCGCGGGCCGGGGGAGCAGGGACGGGGTGAGCGAGAGGCAGGCCAGCAGGACGCCACCCAGGACGCCCGCGGGCAGGGGCCGGAGCCACCGCCGGGCTCGGGCCAGCGGACGGGGGCGGGGTGTGTCCGTCTCTCCCATTCGTCACCGTCCTGGGCGCGCCGCGGGGGTCGGGACCGACCCTACGGGCGTCGCGGCCGTCGGGCGATGCGCCCGACCTTGGGGATGCGCGTGCGCGCCGCGGGGCGCACGATGGAGGTGCCGCCCGGCGCTCCCGCAGAGACGGCCTCAAGGGAGAGGACGCACCATGGATGTGGAGACGCTGTACCACCGGGCCGTCGAGTACCTCGCCGACCGGGTCAACGAGGTGGCGGACGACCAGTGGGACGAGCCGACGCCGTGCGTGGACTGGACCGTGCGCGAGCTCGCCAACCACGTCACCGGCGAGAGCCTATGGGCGGTCCCGCTGCTGGAGGGGGCGACCATCGAGGAGGTCGGTGACCGCTTCGACGGCGACGTGCTCGGCGCGGAGCCGATCCGCACGGCGCTCGCGGCCGCCCGGGCGGCGGTGGCGGCGATGCCCCCGGCGCTGGCGCGCGGGGGCACCGTGCACCTCTCGTTCGGCGAGACGCCGACCGAGGAGTACGCCCGCCAGCTCGCGGCCGACCAGCTGATCCACGGCTGGGACCTGGCGGTCGCCACGGGCGGCGACCCGCGGATGGACCCTCACGTCGTCCGGGAGGTGGCCGAGTGGCTCACCGATCGGGAGGACCTCTATCGCAGCGCCGGCGCGATCGGCCCGAGGCTGGCGCTGACCGGCGATCCGCAGGGCGACCTGCTGGCCCGCTGCGGTCGCGACGCGGCGTGGGGCCCCAACCACCGGACGCTGATCCGGTTCAACGCGGCGTTCGGCGCCGCGGACCTGGAGGCCGCGATGGCGCTGGTCACCGACGACGTCGTCTTCGACGCGACCGCGCCGGCCCCGGACGGCCGGCGGCACGAGGGGACCGACGCGGTGCGGGAGGCCTGGGCCGAGGTGATGGGGACGCCCGGGATGACCTTCACCGAGGAGGAGTCCTTCGTCGCCGGCGACCGCGGCGTGGTCCGCTGGCGGTACGCGTGGGCGGGCTCGGACCCCGGTCACGTGCGGGGCCTCGACGTCCTCCGGTTCCGGGACGGCCTGGTCTGCGAGAAGCTCTCCTACGTCAAGGGGTGAGCCGGGACCGGCATGCTCCGCTCCGACCTGGCCCTGATCCCGGCGAGCATGTCGCGCGACATCACGAAGTCGGCGGGCAGGATGCCGAGGCGGGCGACCAGCGTGAGCCACCAGGGCGCCGTCACCCACCGGGAGCGGACGTGCAGGCGGGTGCGCCCGCCGTCGTCGAGGGGCGTGAGCTGGAACGTCCAGGTCCAGTCCACCGAGGCGACGTCGCGGATCTCGGCCGGGAGGTGGGTGGTCGACCGGAGGACCAGGCTCCGCGCCGGCTCCAGGTCGATCACGGTGAACCCGCACTCGGTCTCCGGCGGGCCGTCCGGGACGAACGAGCCGACCGCGAGGTCCTGCCAGTCCGGCACGACCCGGTCGGCGCTCGGCCCGTTGTCGGGGAAGAACGCGAGGTCGACCCAGCGCGCGGTGTACCAGCCGGCGCGGCCCCAGCCCATCTGCTGCAGCCACGGCCAGACGGCCTCCGGTGGTGCGTCGATCGTCGTCGCGTGGTCGGTCTGGACGCTCGGGCGACCGATCCGTCCGTCGCCGGGCAGGGGCTCCCGGCGCTCCTCGGGGGTGCTGCCGTGGGTCGCGCCCAGCCGGACCAGGCACGCCTCCGCGAGGGCGAGCGCGCCCAGCGTGCTGAGAACCACCACCGCCGTGCCCATCGTGGCCCCTTCCGACCGCCGACCCTCGCACGTCGAGCGTCGGTCGCGCGCACGCGGGGCCCCAGGGGCGAAGGTCCCGCGGGGCGGGGTCGCACGGGCGCCTGCGAGCGGGTCAGGCCAGCCGTGCCGGGAAGCCGCCGGTGGCCACCGGCCCCCACGAGGTCGGCGTGATCCGCAGCAGCGACTTGCCCTGGTCGACCATCGCCTGCCGGTACTCCGCCCAGTCCGAGTGCTCCCCGGCGATGTTGCGGAAGTAGGCGACGAAGGCGTCCAGCGCCTCGGCGCCGTCCGCCGCGTCGAGGACCTCGCAGGTGCCGGAGACCTGGACCCAGGGGCCGTCCCACTCCTCGGAGACGACGACCACACTCACCTCGGGGCGGCGCCGGGCGTTGCGCGTCTTCGCACGCTCGGGGTAGGTGGCGACCACGAGCCGGCCGTCGTCGTCGACGCCGCCGGTCACCGGTGAGGCCTGTGGTGTGCCGTCCGCGCGCCGCGTGATCAGCAGGAAGCGGTGTCGTGGGCGGACGAACTCCACCAGCCCGTCGAGGTCGACCTGGGTGGTGGTGGCGATGGTGCGTGGCATCGGTCCCCGCTCTCTGGCCGCCGGCCGCTCCGGCGACGTCACCTCGAGGCTAGGCGCCCGGTGGGCGGGGCTGGTCCGGCGGGGCAGGGGCCGGCCCGGCGCCGGCCTGCGTCGCGCCGCCCCCTCCGGCGCCGCCGGTCGCGTCGTCCTCCGGCTCCGCGGTGCCGAGGAGCTCGGCGATCCGCCGGGCGATCGTGGCCCGGGCGTCGGCGGACGCGGCGTCCGTCGGCATCTGCTCGGCCAGCCGGAGGAGCGCGACCAGCTCCTCGTGGCTGCGCGCGGCGACGGCCGCCTTGCGCTCCCGCTCGGCATCCTCGTGCTGCATCCGCAGCCGCGCCTCCGCGCGCTCGACCTCGGCGGCGGCTGCGTCGGAGCGGGTGCCCTGGAAGAGCGTCTCGATCGCGTCGATCACCCGCCGCAGCAGGCGGTAGACGAGGTCGGAGGAGAAGCCCCCGACCAGCGCCAGCAGCGGCACGCCGAGCCGGAAGACGGTGGTGCTGGTCTGGGCGCTCGTGTTCATCGAGTCGACCGTGGGGGAGAAGAGGACCGCGAGGATCAGCCCGGCCAGCAGACCCTGCACGAACCGCACCCAGTACGACGACTCGTACTGGTCGTCGTAGCTGAGGTTCTCGATGTAGCGGCGGGCCTTGTGCAGCGAGGCGAAGGTCGCGCCGAGGGCGGAGGCGACCACCAGGTAGCAGGCGGTCTGGGCGCGGGAGATGACGTCGCCGGCGAAGAGGCCGTCGCGGAACTCCAGCCGCGTGCCGACCGCGAGCGCCAGCGCGATGAAGAGCGGCAGCAGGATGATGGCCAGGCCCAGCAGGGTGCGCACGAGGCGGACCTGGCCGAGCTGGCTCAGCCAGTCCGGCGACACCTCGTCCATCGCGCCGACCCGCGGGCCGGAGGGCCCGAAGTAGAGGATGGCCAGGGTCTTCGGCATCGCCGGCGCCACGTCGGCCGCGAGCTTCTTGTGCGACTCGACCAGCCGTCGGAACTCGTCGGCGGTCAGGCTCTCCCGCACGCGACCCGCGACCGACACCTTGTCCCGCACCGCCCGCAGGATCTCGAGGTCGTCGGCGGGTGGGGTCCGCCCGCGCTCCAGCGCGTACTGCGCCATCGCGTGGCACTCCCGCCACAGCGACTCCTGGAGCGCGGTGAACTGACCGTCCGTCCGCTTCTCCGGCGCGAACCTGGCCAGGGCGAGGAAGCCGATCGTCGACGTCGCCCAGATGCCCACCAGCAGCGCCCAGATCGCCGCGTGCAGCCCCGCCTCGGTGTGCGGCGGGTCCAGGTCGAACTCGGTGTAGAGGGAGCCGACCAGGACGGTGGAGGCGATGACGAGCCCGGCGAAGAGGAGCCACATCGACCGGGCCGCGAACGGCCGGCTGAAGTCCCACTTGCGCCGTTGCGGCTGTTGCGCCATGCCGAGACCGTCCTTCCGGGGCGCGGTCACCAGATCGGTGGGTCCCCATGAAGCGTCGTCCGACCTCCTGACCGTAACAGCACACGTGGCTGGTGGGAATCGAGTAACGGGTGGGACGACGTCGCCCGGGTGCCTCGCGGGCGTCGGCGGACGCGTGCAGGATGGCCGCATGAAGGTGGACCTGAAGAAGGAGCTCGACTGCTACCGGGCGCGCCGCGACGAGCTCCGGGTCCTCGACGTGCCGGCGCAGCGCTTCGTCATGGTGGACGGCCACGGCGACCCCAACGCGGCCCCGGAGTACGCCGACGCGCTCGCCGCGCTCTACCCGGTGTCGTACCAGCTCAAGTTCGCCAGCAAGCGGGAGCTGGACCGCGACTACGTGGTGATGCCGCTGGAGGGTCTGTGGTGGGCCGACGACATGGCCTCCTTCACCACCGGGCGGGACAAGTCCCGGTGGGACTGGACGATGATGATCCTGGTCCCCGACTGGATCCCCGCCGAGATGGTCGACGCCGCCATCACGAGGGCCGGCGAGAAGGACCCGCCCGCCGCGCTCGACCGAGTCCGGCTGGAGGCGCTGGAGGAGGGCACCTGCGTGCAGGCGCTCCACGTCGGCCCGTACGACGCCGAGGGGCCGCTGCTGGCACGGATGCACGAGGAGTTCCTGCCCGCCCACGGGCTGCGGCCCACCGGCAAGCACCATGAGATCTACCTCGGCGACCCGCGCCGCGTCGCGCCCGAGAAGCTGCGCACGATCCTTCGGCAGCCGGTGGCGCCGGTCTGACTCGCGGATGGGGCCGCGTCACATGGATTTCCGTCCCTAGATCGGCCGTTCGACGACCAGGATCCATGTGACGCGGGGCGACCGGCTCACCCGGCCGGCGCGAACCCCTCCACGCGGAAGACCGGGAAGTCGGCGGCGATCGCCTCGAAGTCGGCCACGGGGGCGGACCGGTCGACGGGCACGTGCGGGCGCGCGCCGGGCGCGACGTCGAGGTAGCGCTTCAGGATCGGTGCGCGCCGGTCGGGCGGCAGCTCGTGCAGCGCGACCGGCCAGGAGTCGCCGTGGTGGATCACCGCGCGGCCCCCGGCGGCCCGGACGTTGCGCACCCAGTTGGCGTTCTCGCCGAGCATCGAGACCGAGTACCACTCGCCGTCGAGGTCGGCGAGCACCACCGGGAAGCTGACCGGGTTGCCGCTCGTGCGCCCGGTGACCTCCAGCCGCACGTCGCGGGCGCGGGCGAGGCGGCCGCCGGCGCCGTACTGGCGGGCCCAGAAGCGGTTCAGCGTGCGTGCCACCGCGTTCGGCCGGTCGTCCCGGTAGATCCAGCGCTTCAGCCCGTGCAGGCGGCGGAAGGGGGATCGGTCAGCCGTCATGGCTCCAGTGTGCCGAGCGCGGGTTTCGCGGAGGTTGCCGTGCCGGAGCCGGCCGCCCACGCTGTCCGACGCGCGCTCTGCGAGGCTTGCCCCGTGAAGGTCGCCGCTCCCCGGATCACCCGCCCCTCGCTCGTGGACCTCGAGGAGGCCGGCGCCGACGTGGCGCTGGACCACGGCGGCACCGACGGCCACCGGGTGGTCGGCGCGGTCCTGGACGGGGTCCAGCGGTGGGACACCACCTTCCGGGAGACCGAGCTCGTGCGGGCCAGGGCGACGGGCGCGGAGCTGACCGGCTGCCGCTTCCTCGACGTCCGCTTCGACGGGCTCGACGCGCCCGCGCTGACCGCATCCGACTCGGCCTGGCGGGACACCGAGATCGTCGGCTCCCGGCTCGGCACCCTCGGCCTGTACGACGCCAAGGTCAGCTCGCTGCGCATCGCCGACAGCAAGGTGGCGCACCTGGGCCTGCACGGCGCCGAGGTCGACGACCTGCTGGTGGAGCACTGCACCATCGAGGAGCTCGACCTCACCGACGCGAGGCTGACCCGGGTGGCGTTCCGGGACACCTCGGTCCGGGAGCTGACCGTGGCGGGGGCGCGGCTCAAGGACGTGGACCTGCGCGAGGCCCGGCTGACGTCGGTCGCGCCGGTGGCCGGCCTGCGGGGCGCGGTGCTGACCGTGCCGCAGCTGCTCGACCTGGCGCCGGAGCTCGCGGCCGAGGTCGGCATCCGCCTGGGCTGACCGACGCCGTCGGGCGTTCACCCATCCGCTCCCACGGGGGTGTCGACGTACCGCCCGTCCCCGTGGCAGGTTGAGCATGGAGCGATCCCGCCCCAACGGTGACGGCGATGGAGGAACGGTGACGGAGCAGGACGTGGGACCGATCGACTACCTGGCCGTGGAGATCCCCGCGGCCAAGATGCAGGGGCAGGGGCTCGCGGCCCTGCTGGACCTGACCGAGCGCGGCATCATCCGGATCCTCGACCTGGTGGTGGCCACCGTCGGCGAGGACGGCAGCGTGACCGCGGTGGAGCTCACCGACCTCGACGGCGACGGCGAGCTCGACCTCACGGTCTTCGAGGGAGTCCGCTCGGGGCTGCTCGGTGAGGACGACATCGCCGAGGGCGCGGCGATGGTCGAGCCCGGCAACGCCGTCGCGCTGCTGGTCTACGAGAACACGTGGGCGGGGCCGTTCGTCACGGCGATGCGCGAGGTCGGCGCCGAGGTGATCGCCAGCGGCAGGATCCCGGCCGAGGACGTGCTCTCGGCGCTCGACGCGCTCGAGGGCGCCGAGGCCTGAGTCCGGGACGACGAGGAAGAGGAGACGGACGATGGGACTTGTCAGAGGGATGGCGCGGACCGCGGTGGTCGCGGGCACCGCGACCGCGGTGTCGAACCGGGTGTCGCGACGCCAGGCCGGCCGGTGGGCCCAGCAGGCGGACGCCGAGGCGTACCGCCAGCAGCAGTACCAGCAGCCGGCCTACCAGCAGCCGCCGCCCGCGCCGGCGCCGGCCGCGCCAGCCGCCCCAGCGGC
>NZ_JBEGDJ010000052.1:0-28411 GCF_040191335.1 Nocardioides sp. YIM 152588
CGAGCGAAGCGAGCCCGCCGGTGGTTGAGGTGCGAGCGAAGCGAGCCCGCCGGTGGTTGAGGTGCGAGCGAAGCGAGCCCGCCGGTGGTTGAGGTGCGAGCGAAGCGAGCCTCGAAACCACCCCACCGGAGGCCTTGGTTTCGAGGCTCGGCCGCGGGCGGCCTCGCACCTCAACCGGCGGCGTCAGCGGGGCATCTGACCGTCGTCGACCTTGACCACCGTGCCGGTGACGAACTCCGACGCCGGCGAGACCAGGTAGAGCAGGGTGCTGTCGAGCTGGGCCGGGTCGCCGTACCGCTTGCGCGGCAGCGCCTCGCGGAAGTCGCCCATCCGCTCGATCATCCCGTCCATCATCTCCGACTGGAACGTGCCGGGCGCGATCGCGTTGACGTTGATCCGGTTGCGGGCCCACTCGACCGCCAGCGCCTCGGTCATCCGGTTCACCGCGCCCTTGGTGGTCACGTAGAGCGCCGAGCCGGGGCCGATCGTGGCGAAGCCGGCCATCGAGGAGATGTTGACGATCCGGCCCGGCTCGCGGGCGGCGATCAGCCGCTTGGCCACCTCGGTCGCCATCAGCCACGGGCCGCGCAGGTTGGTGCCGATCACCGTGTCGACGAACTCGACGCTCATCCTGTGCGCGAGCCGCGCGTCGGGCACGCCGGCGTTGTTGACCAGGATCGTGACCCGGCCGAGCGCCTCCTCGGCGGCGTCGACGGCGGCGGTGATCGCGGCGGCGTCGGTGACGTCGAGCGGTACGGCGACGGCGGTGCCGCCCGCCTCGGCGATCTCCGCCACGAGCGCGTCGAGCCGCTCGACCCGGCGGGCGCAGACCGCCACCTTCGCGCCGGCGGCGGCCAGGACCCGCGCGAACCGGTCCCCCAGCCCCGAGGAGGCGCCGGTGACCAGCGCGACCTGGCCGGTCAGGTCGAACCCGGCGTTCGGCAGGGGAAAGGACGCCTCGTCGCTCATGCGCAGGGACGCTAACAGCGCGGGCGGATCGATAGAACCTGTTCTCGCCGGCGCCCGGCGGCTGCCAGAGTGGCCGGCGTGATGGACGTCGGGCTGACCCTGCCGGTGATGGAGCCGCACGTCGGCGCCGAGACGCTGCGGGACTGGACCTCGGCGATCGACGCCGGCCCGTTCTCCTCGATCGCGTTCGGCGAGCGGGTCGCGTTCGACAACCCCGACGCCCTCACGCTGCTCGGCGCCGTCGCCGCGTGGACCACGCGGGTGCCGATCACCACCACCGTGATCGTGCCCCAGCTGCACGACCCGGTGGCGCTGGCGAAGGCGCTGGCCACCGCCGACCGCCTGTGCGGCGGCCGGCTCACGGTCGGGCTCGGCGTCGGCGGCCGCGAGGAGGACTACGCCGCGGTCGGCGCCGACTGGGACACCCGGCGCATCGCGGACCTCGGCGAGCGGGCGCGGACGCTGCGCCGGGTCTGGGCCGGTGACAACGTCACCGGCGCGACGCTGCCGGTCGGCCCGCCGCCGTACCGGCCCGGTGGGCCTCCGCTGCTGGTCGGCACCCACGGACGCCGCACGCTCGCCGCGGCCGCGGGGTGGGCCGACGGGCTGGCCGGGATGAGCCTGGACCTGGACCTCGGCGCGACCGCCGACCTGTTCGACGTGGCCCGCTCCGCATGGGCCGGGACGGGGCGGCCGGCGCCGCGGCTGACCACGTCGTTCTGGTTCGCCCTGGCCGAGACCTCCGCCGACCCGCGCGGGCAGGTCCACCGGCACCTGCGCCACTACATGAACTGGATCCCGGCTGCGTACGTCGACGCGCTGGCCCCGACCGCGGGCTTCGCCGGGACGGTCGCGGACCTGCGCGCGACCCTGCGGCGCTTCGCCGACCTGGGCGCCGACGAGGTCCAGCTGATCCCGACCAGCGACGACCCGCGGCAGCTGGAGGTGCTGGCGGAGGCGCTCGCCTGAGCCCCGTCGCGGACCTGGCCGGATCCGGACGACGTGAGGTATCCCACAGCCCCGCGGGATGATCCCCGGGGGCGGTGAAGTTCTACGTTCAACTAGGACGGGAGCGGTACCGACAGTGGGAGCGAGCGTGACGGACCTGATGACGGACCTGGCGCGGCCCGGCGCGGACGGCCTCGGCGGCCCGGCTCTGGCCGACGCCTTCAAGGCGGGCTTCCGGCGCCAGCCGACCGGCGTCGCACTGGTCGTCTGCCCGACCCCGGACGGGCTGGTGGGCCTGACCGCGTCCAGCGTCGCGTCGGTGAGCGCCGAGCCGGCGCTGCTCTCCTTCTCCGTGCTCCGCTCCAGCGCGTCGGGGTCGGCGATCGCGTCCGCCAGCCGGGGTGCCGTCTACCTGCTCGGCGAGCAGCACGCCGAGCTGGCCGCGGCGTTCGCGACCCGCGGCGCCGAGCGGTTCACCGCCGACCAGGGCTGGACGTTCCCCGACGCGGCGGACGGGCTGCCCGTGCTGGCCGACGCGACGGCGACGTTCCGGTTCGCCCACCACCAGGTGGTCCCGGCCGGGCAGGCGTGGCTCGTCCTCGCCGCGGTGAGCGCCGTCGACCTCGGACCCGCCGAGGACCCGCTGGTCCACCACGACCGGCACTTCCGCCGCATCGTCTGACCCGCATCGTCTGACCCGCATCGTCCGACCCGCATCGTCCGACCCGCATCGTCTGACCCTGCCCGCAACGGGCCGTACTCCATCCTGGGGACGCCGGTCGCCGCCCCGGGGCCTAGCCTCGACGAGAGGCGAACCGGAGGCCCAACGATGTCCCTCGTCACCCAGGCCCGCCGACCGGCGCGGCCGATCCTTCTCCTCGTCACGACCCTCGCGCTGGTGGTCGCCGGCGGCCTGGTCGGCCCGTTCGCGCCCGCCGCGCACGCGGACCTGGCGCCGCCCGGGACGCCGTACTCGTGGGGCGGCAACGACTTCGGTCAGCTCGGCGACGGCACCACCGCCGCGCACCGGACCCCGGCGCCCGTGCCCGGCCTCGACGACGTGGTGGACCTGCACACCGGCCGCGAGCACGTGGTCGCGCTGCGCGAGAACGGCACCGTGGTGACCTGGGGCAGCAACCGCCGCGGCCAGCTCGGCATCGGCGCCTCCGGCGGGCAGCGCACATCACCGCAGACGGTCCCCGGCCTGAGCGGCGTCACGATGGTCACCACCGGCCACTACCACTCGATGGCGCTGCTCCCCGACGGCTCGGTGTGGACCTGGGGACTGAACGCCAACGGCCAGCTCGGCGACGGCAGCACCACCAACCGCACCAGCCCGGTGCGGGTCTCCGGCACCCGCTCGTACGTGGGGATCGCGGCGGGCCGCGACATGAGCTACGCGATCGCGACCAACGGGACCGTGTGGGCGTGGGGCCTCAACGCCGACGGGCAGCTCGGTGACGGCACCACCACCCGGCGGACCACGCCGGTCCGGGTCGGCAGCCTCACCGACGTCGTCCAGCTGGCCGGGGGCCGCGACCACGGGCTGGCGCTGACCGCCGACGGGTCGGTGTGGACGTGGGGCTGGAACCGGTTCGGCCAGCTCGGCGACGGCACCCGCACGAACCGGACGTCGCCGGTCGAGGTCACCGACGGCGTCACCGCGGTGATCGCCGGCGCCCACCACTCCTACGCGCTGCGCGAGGACGGGCGGGTGCTGGCCTGGGGCCGCAACTACCGCAACGAGCTCGGCGACGGGACCACCGCGCTGCGCACCCGGCCGGTCACCGTCAACGGCGTCACCGGCGCGGTCGCGATCGGCTCCGGACGCGACCACGGGCTCGCGGCGCTCGCCGACGGCACGGTGCGGGCCTGGGGCTACAACACGTCGGGCCAGCTGGGCGACGGGACCACGACCAGCCGCTCGTCGGCGGTCGTCGTGCCGGGCGTCTCCGACGCGGTGCGGGTCAGCGGCGGCGCGGAGTACTCCGTCGCCCTCTCCAGCAGCGGCGGGACGCCGCCGCCTCCCCCGCCGCCCCCGCCTCCGCCGCCGGACCCGACCGACACCGCCGAGTTCCGCGCGGTGGCCGGCGGCAACGGCAACGCCGCCTCGGCCCGGGTCACGGTGCCCGGCGCGGTCGAGGCCGGGGACACGCTCGTGCTCTTCGTCTCCACCAACCGCGCCACGACCGCGGCGACGCCCGCCGGCTGGACGCTGCGCGACGCCGCCGCCGACGGCAGCGACCTGCGCTCGTGGGCCTACACGCGGACCGCCGCCGGCGCGACGTCCGGCTCCGAGGTGGTGGTGCCGTTCGGGGTCCGGGCGAAGTACGACATCACGCTGACGGCGTACGACGCCGGGTCGGCGCCGGTCGTGGAGTGGGCCAACGAGACGGGCAGCGGCACCGGCCACAGCGCGCCCGCGGCCACCGTGGCGACCGCGGGCTCGCGGGTGGTGCACCACTGGGTGACCAAGGTCAACGGGTCCGCGACCTGGTCCACCCCGGCGGACCTGGTCCAGCGCCGGTCGGGCTCCTCCAGCGGCAGCGGCCAGGTCTGCAGCACCACCGCCGACGGCGGCCCGGCCGACGCCGGGACGTGGCCCCAGCACACCGCCACCGCAAGCATCGGCTCCGGCAAGGCGATCGGCTGGACGGTGGTGGTGGCGCCGGGGTGAGCGGCGCGGCGAGGACGGAGCCCACCGGGCGGCGGCCCCACGAGGCTCACCGGCCACACCGGACAGGCGGTTCGGTTGCTTGACGGGCGTTGCAACGCCTGTCAGGCGACGGAATCACCGGTCGACCGGTGATTCCGACCGACCGACGGCCGCGACCTCAGCCCGCCGCCCGCTCCCGCACGATCTCGGCCAGCCGACCGACGTGCGCCACCTTCTCCTCGTCCGACTCCGCCACCGGGTTGAGCAGCAGCGTCCGCACCCCGGCGGCGTCGAGGTCGTCGAGCTTCCGCCGGATCACGTCCTCGGGGCCCATCAGGGAGACGGCGTCGACGAGGTCGTCGGGGACGGCCGCCGCGGCCTCGGCCTTGCGGCCGTCGAGGTAGAGGTCCTGGATCTCCTTCGCCTCGGCCTCGTAGCCGTAGCGGCAGGCGAGCTGGTTGTAGAAGTTCTTGCCGCGGGCGCCCATCCCGCCGACGTAGAGCGCGAGCTGGTTGCGGACCGCGGCGACCGCCTCGGGGGCGGGCTCGCCGAGGTGGAAGGCGATCTGCAGCTGGATGTCCAGCTCGCCCAGCGACGGGTCGCGCTTCGCGAAGCCGGACTCCAGCGCCTCGCCCCACGCCGCCTCGAACCGGCCGGGGTGGAAGAAGAGCGGCTGCCAGCCCTCGGCGATCTCCGCGACGAGCGCCACGTTCTTCTCGCCCAGCGCGGCGATCGAGACCGGGATGGAGGAGCGGACGGGGCGGTTGATGATCTTCAGCGGCTTGCCGAGGCCCGAGCCGCCGTGCTCCTTGGTCAGCGGCACCGTGTAGTGCTTGCCCTCGAAGACGACCGGCTCGCGCCGCCACACCTGGCGGCAGATCTCGACGACCTCGCGGGTGCGGCCGAGCGGGGCGTCGTACTTGACGCCGTGGAAGCCCTCGATCACCTGCGGGCCGGACGCGCCGAGGCCGAGCGTGAAGCGGCCGCCGGAGACGAAGTCGAGGCCGGCCGCGGTCATCGCGGTCAACGCGGGGGTGCGGGAGTAGATCGGCAGGATGGCCGACATCAGCTCGATCCGCTCCGTCTTCGCCGCCAGGTAGCCGATCTGGCTGGGCGCGTCGAAGGAGTAGACCTCCGGGATCGCGACCAGCTCCAGGCCGGCCTGCTCGTACGCCTGCACCCGCTCGACCGTCTCCGCGAAGCCGCGCGCGTAGTCGATGACCATTCCGAGTCTCATGGCCACCACGCTAGCCGTGCCACCGGCCGGGCCGACACCTCAGTCCGCGGCAGCCGCCGCGGCAAGGCTCGGCGGCACGATCGGGTTGTCGACCCGGTCGATCACGAGCTGCCGGGTCAGGTCGCCGACGACCTCGGCGACCTGCTCGGTGTCGGACGGCTCCAGCTCGAGCCTCTCCACGATCCACTCGCTCAGCGCGGCCCGGAGCCGGTCGACGGCGACCTGGCCCCGGTCGGTGAGCACCAGGTCGTCCAGCGGCCCGGCGACGTACCCCTCGACGGTCAGCCGCTCGAAGAGCGGCGCCAGTACGCCGGCGGGCATCCGCCGCGAGCCGGCGATCTCGCCCACGTCCGCCCGGCGGCCGGACGTGGTCAGCCCGTAGACCTGGGCGATGCCCCACGCCCAGCCGGCGTCGATCGGCACCCGGTTGGACTCGAGCACGTCGGTGATCCCGTCCCGGCCGCGGCCGTAGAGGAGCGTGACCACCTGGCGGGTGAACACCTCCCGGCTGGGCAGCGCCTCGGGCGCGGCGAAGCCGTGGCCCATGTCGTTGGCCTCCGGGGCCAGGCTGTCGGAGAGCTTCACCTGGGGCAGCAGCAGGGCGAGCACGAACGCGACGAGCGCCACCGGCGCGGCCCACAGGAAGACCTCGCTCAGGGAGTCGGCGTACGCCTCGACGATCGGGCGGATGACGCTGTCGGAGAGCTCGTGGAGCAGCGCGGGGGTGGCCACGTCAGCCGGTCTGACCTGCGCCTCCACGATCGCCCCGGGCAGCCGGTCGGCGAGGAAGTTGGCGTAGAGCGTGCCGAAGATGGCGGTGCCGAACGCGCCGCCCATGGTCCGGAAGAACGTCACCCCCGACGTCGCCACGCCGAGGTCGGCGTACGGCACCGACCCCTGCACGATGATCGTCAGCACCTGCATGCTCATCCCGATGCCGAGGCCGAGCACGAAGAGGAAGGCCCCGGTGACCCACTTGTGGGTGTCGGGGTCCATCGTCGACAGCAGCACCAGCGCCACGCCCATGACCAGGGTGCCGACCACCGGGAAGAACTTGTACCGGCCCGTCCTGCCGACCACGTTGCCGGCCGTGATCGAGGTGAGCATGAGGCCGACGACCATCGGCAGCATCGACAGGCCGGAGACCGTCGCGGACTCCCCGAGGACGTACTGGAAGAACGTCGGCAGGAACGTCATCGAGCCCATCATCGTGAAGCCGACGACGAAGCTGAGCGCGCTGCAATAGGCGAAGACCGGCGCGGAGAAGAGCCGCATCGGCAGGATCGGCTCGACGGCCCGCAGCTCGATCAGCACGAAGGCCGCCAGGACCGCGACGCCGAGGACCAGCAGGCCGATGATCTGCCAGGAGCCCCACGGGTACTCGGTGCCGCCCCAGCTGGTGGCGAGCACCAGCGCGCCGGCGCCGACGGAGACCGCGATCATGCCGAGGAAGTCGATCCTCGGGCGTCCCTCGGCCCGGGCGTGCGGGATCGTCCGCCCGGCGACGATGATCACCAGGATCGCCAGCGGGACGTTGACGTAGAAGCACCAGCGCCAGCTGAGGTGGTCGGTGAACAGGCCGCCGAGGAACGGCCCGATCACGGTGGCCACGCCGAAGACCGCGCCGAGCGCGCCCTGGTACTTGCCGCGCTCGCGCAGCGGGATGATGTCGGCGATCAGCGCCATCGCGGTCACGGTCAGGCCGCCACCGCCGAGACCCTGGATGGCGCGGGAGACGATCAGCCACAGCATGTCCGGGGCGGCGCCGCACAGCGCCGAGCCGAGGATGAACACGACCACGCTGACCTGGAACATGTTCTTCCGGCCGAACTGGTCGCCGAGCTTGCCGACCACCGCGGTGACCGCCGTCTGGGCGAGCAGGTACGCCGTCACCACCCACGCCATGTGCGTGCCGCCACCCAGGTCGCCGACGATCGTCGGCAGCGCCGTGGCCACGATCGTGCCGTCGAGGGCGGCGAGCAGCATGCCGAGCGCGATCGTGCTGAACGCGATCGTCCGGGCCCGCCCGGAGAGCGTCCGCCCGGTCTCGGGGCTGGGCGGCGCGGCCGCGGTCCGGGTCGCTGACATCGCGCCTCCTTGGGGCTCGGCTCTCCCGCAGTCTGTCGGCCGCAGCCCCGGTACGGAACCCCCGCGGCTCCCTTCCGGGCTCCCGCTCACGGACGGTTTGGGTGTTTGCTGGGACCACGCGGCGACCAGCGCCGACCCGAGGAGGAAGGCGCCCCGATGCCGGCCCCGATCCCCACCGTCACCCTCAACAACGGCGTCCCGATGCCGGTCCTCGGCTTCGGGGTCTACCAGGTCCCGCCCGAGGACACCGAGCGCGTCGTCGCCGAGGCCCTCGACGCCGGCTACCGCCACCTCGACACCGCGGCCTCCTACGGCAACGAGGAGGGGGTCGGCCGCGCGATCGCGGCGTCCGGCGTACCCCGCGAGGAGCTCTTCGTGACCACGAAGCTCTGGGTCCAGGACGCCGGCGAGCGGGCCACCGAGGCGGCGGCCGAGGCCTCCCTGCGGGCGCTCGGGCTGGACCACCTCGACCTGTACCTGATCCACCAGCCGTACGGCGACTACTACGGCGCGTGGCGCGCGATGGAGGCCCTGCAGCGCCGCGGCCTGGCCCGGGCGATCGGGGTGTCGAACTTCCACCCCGACCGGCTCGTGGACCTGATCGTGCACAACGAGGTCGTCCCGGCGGTGAACCAGATCGAGACCCACCCCTTCTTCCAGCGCGCCGAGGACCACGCGCTGATGGCGGAGCGCGGCGTGCAGCACGAGTCGTGGGGGCCGTTCGCCGAGGGGCGCAACAACCTCTTCGGCGACCCGACGCTCGGCGCGGTCGCCGACGGGCACGGACGGACGATCGCCCAGGTCGTGCTGCGCTGGCTGGTGCAGCGCGACGTCGTGGTGATCCCGAAGTCGGTGCGTCGCGACCGGATGGCGGAGAACCTGGACGTCTTCGACTTCGAGCTCACCCCGGAGGAGATGGACCTGATCGCGACCATGGACGCGGACGAGAGCCTCTTCTTCTCGCACCGCGACCCGGCGATGGTCGAGTTCCTCGGGAACCGGCGCATCCACGACTGAGCGCCGCGCCGCGTCACATGGATCTCGGTCGCGGATCGGGCGATCTCGCGACCAGGATCCATGTGACGCGGGGCTACGCGACCACCGCCCGGTGCACCCGCGCCAGCCCTCGCCGGTCGTACGCGCGGGTGCCGACCAGGCCCACCACGAGCCCCAGCGCGGCGGCGATCCCGGCCGCGGCGAGCGCACGGCCCAGGCCGGCGTCCCAGCCGGCGTCGAAGTAGAGGATCGCCCGCGCGCCGACGTACACCTGGTGCATCGGCTCGAAGGAGCCGAGCCAGCGGATGAACGGCGGCACCGCCTCGAGCGGCAGCGTGCCGCCGGCCGAGGGCAGCGCGAGCACGATGAAGATGAAGAGGTTGACCGTCATGCCGAGGTTGCCGACCAGGGCGTTGACGGCGTTGACGACCACCGCGATCGACCAGATCATCGCGACGCCGAACGCCCACAGCACCCACGGGTGGTCGATCGGCATGCCGAGGGCCGCGCCGACCGCCAGGTAGACCGTCGAGACGAGGGCCGCCGAGAGCGCCATCACCCCCCACTTCACGACGAGGGTGGTACGGCGGCTCAGGCCCGAGTGCGGACGGTGCCGGTAGCGCGGCCCCATCTCGTCGGGGACGAAGCCGAGCCGGGCGTCGATCAGCGTGGTGGCGCCGATGGAGCCGGAGAAGCCCGCCATCACCAGCAGCAGCGCGTAGTAGAACGCGGACAGCCCGCGCCCGGTCCCCGCGGGGAGCGGGTCGTAGGCGGAAACCTCGATGTCGAGCGGGGTGGCGAGCGCGGCGGCCTCGACCGCGGAGAGCCCGTCGGCGCCGGAGGCGGCGAGCTGGGCCCGGACCTGGGCGGTCACCTGCTCGCCGACCGCGGCGTCCACCTCGGCCAGGGCGCGCTGCCCGGCCGCCGAGGCGATGCCGGCCGCCATGCTGCCGGCCCGGGTGTTGGTGGCCAGCTCCACGGTCGGCGCCGGGGTGGCCGCGTCGGGGTCCGCCGGGGAGGTCACGGCGGCGGCCCAGCCGAGGAGGTCGGCGCTGAGGGACTCGGGCAGCAGCACGACGCCGTACAGGGTCCCGGCGCCCATCCGCTCGTCGGCCTCGGCGGCGCTCAGCACCTCGACGTCGAACTCGTCGCCGTCGAGGCCGGCGACGAGGCTGTCGGCGATCTGGTCGCCGACGTCCACCGTGGTGCCGTCGGGGGCGGTGGCCCCCCGGTCGTCGTTGACGACCGCCAGCGGGAAGCCGGAGAGGTTCGCATCGGTGTTGACGAGGCCGCCGAGGTAGGTGGCCGCGAGGCACCCCATGACGAGGGTGACGGCGAGGCTCGGCACGAGCCACAGCGCCCGGCTGCGGAGCGGCGAGGCGGGGTCGGTGTCGGTCCTGGTGGCGGTGCTGGTCGCGGTGCTGGGGGCGGTCGACGTTCGGCGCGGGCGCAGGCGCACGGGTGGTCCTCCTGGCGGGGCTCTCCGGGGCGCTTCCGGACCCGCCGAGGGGCGGTTCGAGGGCCTCCGAGATGATTTACAGGTGTAAATCAGATGCTAGGCATCCTGATTGACACCTGTAAATCTAAGCGTCAAAATCGACCCTGTGACGTCGGAGACAGGCCGGACGAGGGCGAGCAGCGGCTCGGGGGACGTCCGCGCCCTCCGTTCGGCCGACGCCCTCCACCAGGCCGCCGTCGACCTCGTCACGAGCGGCCGCCGGGTCTCCGTGGCGGCCCTCGCGGAGGCCTCCGGACGCACCCGGCAGACGGTCTACCTGCACTACCCGGACGCCAACAGCGTGGTGCTCGCGGCGACCCGGGCGATGCTCGACGCGGAGGTCGTCGGGGGCGACGGGACGCACTGGCCGGGGGCCGCGCCGCCGCCCGTCCTGGTCAGCCTGGCCCAGCACCTCGACACCCACCGCGACTTCTACCGGCGGGTGCTCGAGGGCCCGATCGCGCACGACGTGAGCGACGCGATCGCGGCGTACTTCCGGCCCGGCACCCGGCAGCGGATCGAGGACGCGTTCGGCGACCGGCTCCCCCGGGAGACGCTGGACGACCTCGCCACGTTCCTGCACGCGGGGATCCGGCGGCTCCTCACCGACTGGGTGATGGACCCCGGCACGACGACGCCCTCCGGGATCGCCGGACGCTGCTGGCTGGCGGCCCGGCTGCTCAGCGAGCGGGTGCCGACCACCGGGTTCCAGCCGTTCGTGCCGAACCGGATGCCGCAGCAGGCGCCGACCCCCCCGATGCCCAGTGTTGGTGATCCCGGCTCCGGACCGACACCCTTCCGGCCGCCCAGCCTCTAGCGTCCTCCGGGTCGCCGCCCGCCGGGGCCGCGATGCGTTCCCGGGGGGGGTGATGCGGATGTCGGTCCGGATGCAGCGACTGCTGCTCGGCCTGCTCCTCGTCGTGCCCGCGATCGTGCTGGCCGTCACCGGGTCCGGGATGGGTCAGGCGGGCCTGATCATCTGGGCGGTCATGGTGGCCACGGTGGCCGTCCCCACCGCCGTGCGGATCGCCAAGCGCCTCTGACCTCCCCGCCGCACCCTCGCCCCGATGGGGCACGATCTCCCTGAGGCCGCGGAAGCGGACCTGCGGAGTCGGGAGGACCGTGGGCGACCAGGAGAGCGGCGCCGCGACCGGCGCGCCGGGGCTGGCGCGCCGGGTCCGGCACGAGCTGCGCCGGTTCGGGCCAGCCCCACCGACCCGGGTCGCCGCCGTCCGCACCGGGCTGACCCTCCTGGTGCCGCTGCTGGTCCTGCTGGCGCTCGACCGCCTCGACCTCGCGATCTACGCCACCTTCGGCGCCTTCACCGCCGTCTACGGCGGAGCGGCGGTGTACGCCGGCCGCTGGCGGCAGCAGGTCTCCGGCGGACTCGCACTGCTGCTCGCCGTGGCGACCGGCTGCCTGACCGCCGCGCTCGACGCCGGGGCCTGGGCCGTGGTGCCGGTGGCCGCCGCGTGGGCCTCGATCGCCGCCGCCACCTCCGACCTGCGGGGCTGGCGCCCGCCCGGGCCGATGTTCGTGGTCTTCGCCGTCGCCACCACCGCCTCGGTGCCGCTCACCGCGGCGGACCTGCCGGCCGCGCTGCTGACCGCGGCGGCGACCGCCGCCCTGGGCCTGTGCGGCGGCGTCGTCGAGGAGCGGCTCACCCGACCGCGGACCGGTCCCCCGCCGGTCGTACGGCGCCCCCGGCACCGCGAGGTCGTGCAGCTGGTGCGCTGCGCCGCCGCGGTCGCGGTCTCCGGCGCCGCGATGACCGCGGCCGGCGTACCCCACCCGTCCTGGGCGATGGCCGCGTCGGTGGTGCCGCTGGCGCGGCCCGGCCTGCACCTCCAGCTCGCCTCCGCGCTGCACCGCGTCGCCGGCACCGTCGCCGGCCTCGTCCTCGCCGGGACGCTGCTCTGGCTGGACCTCCCCGCGCTCGCCGTCGTGCTGCTCCTCGCCGCCCTCCAGGTCGGCACGGAGCTGCTGATCACCCGCCACTACGGGCTGGCCCTGGTGCTGATCACGCCGCTCGCACTGCTGGCGGTCCAGCTCTCCCACCCCGAGCCGGCCGCCGACCTCGTGCTCGCCCGGCTGGCCGAGACGCTGGTCGGCGTCGCCGTCGGGGTCCTCGCCGCGGTCCTCACCCGGGAGCGCGCCGGGCGCGGCCGACGCGGCTGACGCCGGCGCCCCGCACCCGGCACCGCTCACTCCGCCGGTGGCTCGATCGCCGCCAGCACCCCCGCCCCGAGCCGCACCATGCCGACCCCGGTCGGGTGGAACGGGTAGGGGTCGGCCAGCCCCTGGAGGTCCCCGCCGACCTCGGGGTCCTCCGGCTGGCAGAGCGGCTCCAGCTGCGGGAGGACCAGGTCGAAGCCGTACGCCTCGACGCCCGCGGCGAGGACGTCGTTGAAGCGCGCGTTCCGCTCGGCGAGCAGGGCGATGCCGCCCTCGTCGAGGCCCGGCAGGCCGTCCGGCGCCTCGGTGTCGGAGCAGTCCGCGTCCGGCGCGAAGACGTCGTAGGAGCCGACCACGATCACCTGCGGGGCGTCGGGCAGCGCGGCGAGGGCCGCGAGCAGGTCGCCGTAGTCCCGGTCGAACGCCGCGAGCCGGTAGTCGAACTGCCCGCTGGTGAACCGGTCGTCGCACTCCTCGACGCCGTAGCAGTAGCGGAGGAAGTCGGCCCAGGAGAGGTCGTTCGGGCCGACCATCACGACCACGTACCGCAGGCCCTCGATCCTCAGCAGCCGCTCCACCTGCGCCGGCGCGGTGACCCCGGCGATCTGCTGCGGGCCGAGCAGCCCGGCCCGGATCGTGGCCGACTGGCACGCGAGGTTGAGCGCCCGGTCCCCCGGCGAGAGCCGGGTCACCTGGGCGGCCAGCGAGTCCGTGGAGCGGCCGCACGCCTCGTCCACCTCGCCGGCGTCGTCCGGCGCCGGCCCACCGAGGCGGGAGGCCCGCGAGTCGCCGATCACCGCGCCGGCGTACCCCTCGACGGGCCGGCCGGCGGGCTGGAGCTCCACCGGGGCGGCGCCGACCAGGTCGCGCGGCGAGCTCACACCAGCGAGGCCGTCACGGGTGTCGCGCCACGCCCAGCCGCCGACCAGCACCCAGGCCAGCAGCGTGCCGACCAGCACGATGGCGCCGTCGCGACGCAGGCGCCGGGCGTGGCGCCCCCACGCCTCGTGGATGCTCGTCTCGGAGCGCCGGCGGGTGGCCAGCGTCATCGCCAGCCAGACGCGCGCGAAGAGCAGGGCGGTGATCATCGCGGCCGTGATGATCACCAGGAGGAGGGTGGCGCTGAGGTACCAGCTCCGGAACGCCGTCGTGATCGCCGCGACCGCCCGGTCTCGCGCCGCCGGCCCGGAGCGGGGGTCGAGCAGGTCGTCGGCCTCGCGGGTGCGGACCAGGGGGCCGAGCTCCAGCCGCGGCCGCAGCGGCCCGCGCACCTGGATCCGGTACAGGCGGATCGTGGTGTCGCCGATCTGCTCCAGCTCGGCCGGCCCGGTGAACCCGTCGACGGCCGCCCCGGGCCAGGTCAGCGGGCCGTCGTCGGTGATCTCGTCGAGGTCGCCCAGCCACCCGCCGGACGGCGTGCTGCCGCCGACGCCGACGTACTGCCCCGCCACCACCGTCTCCCGGGCGGGCGTCAGCACGATCGCGCTGGGGATGCCGATGCCGACCGTGGCCAGGAGCATGACCAGCACGGCCACCGGGGAGCGCCATCGTGGCGCCGCGGCCGGACGCCGTGGCGTGCCCGGCGTCTCGACACTCACGGCGGGCACCGTAGGGCTCCCGCGCGAACGGGAGGTGTCGGGCGTGGTCAGCGCCGATTCACGCGGCGTCAACCTCCGGCGCCAGGACCACCACGTCGGTCGGCGTGGACCGGAGCGCGGCGTAGTCGTCCAGCCGGGGCTCGACGCCGCGCCACCGCTGCCACAGCCGCTCGCGCTCCTCGCCCTCCGCGGCGTGGGCGCGGACCCGGCGCGTGGTGCCGTCGGCGAGCCGTACGGCGGCGCGGGGCTCCGCCTGGAGGTTCCGCCACCACTGCGGCTCGCCCTCGCCCCAGCCGTTCATCGCCATCAGCACCAGGTCGGGGCCCTCCTCGAGGTAGCCGACGATGACCGAGCGCTCCTCCCCGGAGCGCCGCCCCACCGCGGTCAGCCGCAGGGCGCCCCACCCGCGCTTGTCCGACGGGGGCCACAGCCCCTTGCGGCCCTTCGTGCGCCGGTAGAGCGCGCGGTGGGCCTTCCACGCGTTGGTGACGAACCAGCGCGGCGGGAGGAACGGTTGCTTCTGTCGGTCGGCCACGGCGGGCTCACCCCTCGGCTGCGGTTCCCGGTTCACGCCCAGGATGCCGGCGCGACGGCACCGCGCCCAGGGCCGAAAGCCCTCCGGGTGCCGGCTCCACGGATGTTGCCGGGATCGGGTGGTTTCGCTCACGGTCCCGGGGGAAGGAGACGGAGGAGGCAGGGAGCGAGGGCTCGAAGTTCCTCCTCAAGTGGGGGTCACTTCCTGCCGACAACACCAATGAAGGTGCCTGCCCCCACACGAACCGGGTGAAGAACCATGCACATGCTGCTGCTCATCGTCGCGATCTGGATCACCGCGTCCGCGGCGCTCCTTGCGACCTGGATGGCCGCGACCTGGGCCCTCGGTACGCGCGACTGCAACCCCCCGGCCCTGCGCGCCGCTGAGCGCACCCGGGCCCAGACGGCCCCGGTGGTGCGCGGACACGGCGTCCCCGCCCGCTGACGGCACGTCCCTTCCGGACTTGCCCGCTCCGAGCCGGGGTCGTGTGCCTGAGGCATCGGGATAGCGGGGTCCCGGGCACACAACCCGCCCCAGGCGAGGCGCACGCCCGCTCCCAGTCGAGTCGTGTGTCCCAGACAGCGGCATAGCGGGGCCTCAGGCACACGACCCCACACCCACTCTCGGCGTCACCCCGCGGGTCAGCGGGCGGCCGACAACGAGAAACCCCGCCCTGCCCGCGCATCATCTGCGCTGACCAGGACGGGGTTCTCCGTCGGAGCCGCCTGTCGGAATCGAACCGACGACCTATTCATTACGAGTGAATCGCTCTACCGACTGAGCTAAGGCGGCGGAGTGCCAGCGGGGCTGACACGACCTCGCGCAGCATACCGGCGGCGTCTGACGCGGAGCGAATCGGCCCGCCCCTCGACGCCGCGCGCACGCGCGCGGGTGGGTACGGCGTCAGGCCGCGACGACCTCGAGCGGCTTGTCGGCCGCGCGCCCGGTGACGATGGACTGCTCGGAGCCGCACCAGCAGGTGAACCCGACGACGATGCCGGCGTCGGTGTTCTCGAGGCCGGTGATCTGGTCGGGGAAGACGAGGTGGAACTGGTGGCAGGCGGTGCAGTCGTGGGCGAACACGGGTGGGACTCCTTCTCTGGGAACCGCCGACAGTGGCGGGCACATCTATTCTCCGCCGGCGCCATCAGAAGGGGTAGTCTTGCTTTCCAGAGCCAGCCCTAGGCTTTCCCTATATCTCGGGCGTTGTCCTGCCCGGTCGTGGACGGAGTCGCGCCGATGCTCTCGCTGCACCAGCTCACCTGCTTCCTGACCACCTACGAGCACCGGTCGCTGACGCGGGCCGCCGAGGAGCTCGGCTACGCGCAGCCGTCGATCTCCGAGCAGGTCCGCAACCTCGAGAAGTCCCTAGGGGTGCAGCTGTTCCGCAGGGTCGGGCGCGGCGTCGTACCGACCACGGTCGCGGACACCCTGCGCCCGCACGCGGAGAAGGTGCTGGCCGCGGTCGACGAGGCCGAGCACGCCGTCGCCGGTGCCCGCTCGCTGGAGACCGGCACCATCAGGTTCGGCATGTTCGGCGCCGCCCGCTTCTACGCCGGCGCGGGCCTGGTCGCCGACGTGCTGGGCCGCTACCCCGGGGTCCGGGTGGAGCTGGTCGGCCAGAACTCCGCCGACGTGGCCGAGCACCTGCGCCGCGGCCACCTGGAGGCGGCGATGATCGCGGTCGGCAACCTGGAGAGCGAGGGGCTGGCGATCACGCCGGTGGCCCGGGACGAGCTGGTCTACATCTCCGCCGACCCCGACCGGCTGGCCGCGCCGGTGACCGCGCACCGGCTGGCGCAGGCCTCGCTCGTGATGGCCGAGACCACCTGGCGCCAGACCGACTCCACGCGGGTGGTGCTGCGCCGCATGCTCCACGACACCGGCCGCAACCCGCCGACCCGGATCGAGGTCGAGGAGATCGAGACCGCGGTCGAGCTGGTGGAACGCGGGCTGGCGGACTCGGTGATCAACAAGGGCGCGGCGCTCCAGCTGCTGCCGCGGCTCGCGCCGTCGGCCGGGTGGGTCCCGCTCCGACCCCGTCAGTACGACACCTACGCCGTGGTGCACCGCGCCGACGCGACGCTCTCGCCCGCGGCGCGGCTGATGATCGCGCTGGCGACCGAGCGGATCCAGACCATCGCCGAACCGCTCTGACTTCCCTACGCTGGGGAGGATGAGCTCCCCTGAAGCCGTCGTCCGAGACCTGCTCGACAGCCTCGCCACCGGCGAGATCGAGCCCGCCCTCGACCTCCTCGACGAGGAGGTGGTCTGGAAGAACACCTACCTGCCCACCATGCGCGGGCCCCAGGTGGCCAAGGCGCTGCGCCAGATGCTCGAGCGGGGCGTCGGCTTCGAGGTGAGCTGGCACCACGTCGCGGCCACCGAGACCGGCGAGTCCTCCGGCGTCGTGCTCACCGACCGCACGGACGCACTCAGCTACGGCAAGTGGTCCTGCGCGTTCTGGGTGCGCGGCACCTTCGAGGTCCGCGACGGCAAGGTGGTGCTCTGGGACGACGCCTTCAGCTGGGCCGGCTTCCTCGGCTCCAGCCTGATGGGCGCGGTCCGGATGATCATGCCCCGCTGACCGACTCGGCGGGCGGGCCCGCGGTGGGGAGCACCAGCGTGAACTCCGAGCCCACGCCCACCGTGCTCTCAATGTCGACCCTCCCACCGTGTGCCACGACGATGGTGGCCACGATCGAGAGCCCGAGCCCGACCCCGAACCGCTCCTGGATGGTCGGCTCCTCGGAGCGGAAGAACCGCTCGGTCAGCCGGGGCAGCTCCTCGGCGGAGATCCCCCGGCCGGTGTCGGCCACCGACAGCCGCGTCAGGCCCGACTCCTCGTCCTGCGTCACGGAGACGGTCACCCGGCCGCCCCGGTCGCTGTACTTGACCGCGTTGGTGAGCAGGTTGTCCAGCGCCTGACCCAGCCGGGGGAAATCGCCCCGCAACGGAGCCGAGACGGGAAGGTCGGAGACCAGCTCGATTCCGCGCGAGGCGGCCGTCGGCCCGACCGCGGCCAGCGACGTCCGGACCAGCCCGACCAGGTCCACCGGCCCGACGCTGATCCGGAACCGCCCGGCGTCCACCTGCGCGGCCAGCAGCAGGTCCGAGACCAGCAGCAGCAGCCGGCGCGCGCTGCGCTCGATCACGGCCAGGCTCTCGCGCTGGTCCTCGGTCAGGTTCTCGTCGTCGCCGCGGAGCAGGTCGAGGTAGCCGAGGATCGCCGTGACCGGGGTGCGCAGCTCGTGGCTGACCAGGCCCGTGAACTGCCGCTGCAGCTCCCGCGCCTCCACCTCGTAGGAGATGTCCGTGGCCAGCAGGATGCACCCCGGCGCCGCCTCGCCCCACAGTCCGGGGCTGCCGAGCACCCAGACGCGCACGTGGCGCGCGGCGCCGTCGGGGCGCACCAGCTCGTAGTCCTGGATCGTCCCGTGCTCGGGCACGTCGGCCAGGTCGAGGCGCGGCCCGTCCGGCTGGCCGAGTTCGTCGATGTGACGCTGGCCGACCACCTCCGCGGCGGGCCGGCCGATCAGCCGCTCGGCGCCGGGGTTGCACAGGTTCACCACGCCGTCCGCGTCGACACCGAGCACCGCCTGGTCAGGCGCCCCGGTGACCATCTCCACGACCCACGCCCGGGTGGTCGCCAACCGTGCGTTGACCCGCTCCAGCTCGAGTCGCCGCTGATCGAGGCGGTCGACCACCTCGGCGATGGCCAGCGCCACGGCCAGCGTGATCGCGGGCAGCAGCACGCAGCGCGCCACGGCGAGGCCCGGGGCGATGTCATGGGTGCCGCTCACCAGCGGCGTCGCCGTCACGACCAGCGCACCCGCTGCCGCCACCACGGCGCCGCGCGTGCCCTGGTCGACTGCGAGCACCACGATCGGCACCAGCATGTTCGCGGCGATCAGGCCGGTCGAGGCGTCGGTGCCGAGCTGGACCAGCAGCAGCGCGACGAGCTGCAGGATCGGGATCGTCAGGCCGACCGGGGCCGGGAACCGGCGCCACGGCAGCGCCGCCGCGACCGCCGGCAGCGCCACGCCGAGCGCGACGCCGGCGCCCACCAGGCCCGGCGCGAGCACGCCCAGCCCGACCACCGGGATCACCGCCACCGAGGCGGTCAGGATCACCGAGAACGGCACGCAGCGCACCCAGGCGGGCTCCGCGGGGTCGAGGGCGAGCAGCACCCACCGGCCCCAGGGGCTTCCGCCGGAGACGCCTCTCACCCGGGCTCCCCCCACCACAGCAGCAGCGCCACCGTGATCGCCATCGCCAGCAGGCCGGTCGCCAGCACCCACCACTCCGCGCGCCGGTTGGCGCGGGTCTCGTCGCGCAGCGCGTCGTCGCTCAGCGTCGCCCACCACTCGGGACGTTCCAGGTCGTCGGGTGGGCCGGCGGGCCGCCGTACCGGATCGGACTCGTGTGCCTCGTGCGTCTCGTCTGTCACTCCACCCTCACTCACCCGACCACCTTGCCCGACTTCTCCGTCTTGTCCCAGGTCTGGGCGGCTCCCTGCCACTCCTTGACGAAGGAATCGACCGAGATCGCGCACAGCACCGGTCCGAAGCCGACCAGATAGAGCAGCGGGATCGCCACCCTCCGTCCACCGCGGCGCTTCTCGATCCACGGGAGCGCGCGAGCGATCGACATCGCGATCACCGCCCACGAGTAGAGGACCAGCGTCATCCACCACTGCCCGGTCTCGTTGACCTCCCCACCGAACAGCCCGGGGATCCGCTCGGTGTAGAGATCCGGCACCCAGGCGGCCGACATCACCACCAGCGTCCCGATCCCGGGGAACATGAAGCCCTCGAACCAGGTCCGCCGCGCGGTCGGCAGGTCGATGAAGAGCGTGCTGAGGGTGATGAACAGGTAGACCCCGGCGCCGACCCACCACAGCCCGGAGAAGACCTGCGCGGCGAAGCTCTCGTCGAAGAGGAACAGGCCCAGGATCCCCGCCGTGGCGAGCGTCAGCGCGATCGGCAGCAGCAGCACCGAGAACCAGATCAGCCCGAAGGAGAGCGAGCCCAGCCCGTGCGTGCGGTAGGGCCGGAACCAGGTACGCCGGAAGGCCCGCGTGATCTGCACGTTGCCCCGCGCCCAGCGCAGCCGCTGCTTCCACAGCGCCGCGACGCTGTCCGGCTCCTCCGCGAGCACCACCGCGGTCGGCTCGAAGACCACCTTGCGGCCCTGGAGCTCGGTCAGCATCGTCGTGTAGGTGTCCTCGGCCAGCGTGGTGGTGTTGATCCCGCCGCCGACCGCGACGAGGTTGTGCCGCGAGTGCAGCTGCGCCCCGCCGGCCAGGCAGGCCAGCGCGCCGAGCACGTTCTGGGAGCGCCGGGCGGCCGCCTGGGCGGTGATGTACTCGTAGCCGATGAACCGCGCCACCGGGCCCGGCTTGGCGCTGCCCTCCTTGATGTAGGCCGTGACCGCGCCGACCTTCGGGTCCGAGAGGTGCCGAGTCATCCGGCGCAGCGAGTCGGGCCGGTAGACCACGTCGGCGTCCATGATCAGCATCGCCTCCATCCAGTCGTCGGCGAGCGCGATCCGGATGCCGTGGTTGAGGGTGTGCGCCTTCCCCTCGCCGCCCTTCTCCCGGCGCAGGTGGACGATCCTGCCGGGGTACCTCGCGGCGAGCCCCTGCACCACCTCCGGCGTCCGGTCGGTGCTGGCGTCGTCGACCACGAAGACCTTGAGCCGGTCGGGCGGGTACTCCAGGCCCATCAGCCGGGTCAGCGAGGCGTCCAGGACGTCGGCCTCGTTCCACGCCGGCACCAGCACCACGACCCGCGGCAGGTACGGCTCGACCTTGCCCCAGTGGTTGAAGATCGCGTGCATCGGGAGCAGCAGGTACTGGTAGACCGCGGCCAGCACCGGGACGAGCCCCGAGGCGATCAGGGTGAGGCAGAGGAGGCGGCCCGCGTCGGCCCAGGTCACCGGGCCCCCTCACCCGCCAGCCCGCCCGACGACCCACGCAGCCACGAGTAGCGGCCGACGTCGTCGGCGTGGTGGGCGTCGCTCGACGCGATCAGGCGGACCCCCCGTCCGGCCAGCGTGGCGACGATCCGCGGCCCGGGGCAGGACCACTTCTCGTTGACCTCCACCACCAGGTCGTGCGCGAGCGCCGCGTCGGCCAGGGCCGTCAGGTGCTCGTCGGTGACCTCGTCCTCGGTCAGCCCGATCTTCGGCAGGATCGAGAACGGGTGCGCGAGCTGCGACGGCCCGCTCCCCTCGACCGCGCTCAGGTACGCCGTCACCAGCATCTCGACGGGCTCCGAGCGCGCCATCCCGCCGTCGAGGAGCTCGCGCGCCGCCCGCGGCGAGAGCGGCCCGTCCGGGCCGGGCAGCTGGTGGTCGGCGAGCAGCACCCGCCCCGGCCCGTCCGGCCCGCCGACGCGGGCCAGCACGTCGGGCGGCGCGTCGACGGTCCCGGCGGTGTCCAGGATCTTCGCCTCGACCCCGGTCACCACGCTCAGCCCGTCGACCGCCGGCAGCGCGGCGACCGCGGCCAGGAACTCCGGCACGTAGGTCGTCGTGGTGCGCACGTGGTCGACCATCCGGATGGAGCGCAGGCCCCGGTCGCGGGCGGCCGCGAGGTTCTCCTCCGGGGTGCTGCGGGCGTCGTCGGAGAACGTCGAGTGGACGTGGTGGTCGTCGGTCGGGTCGACGAGGGCGGCGACCGACCCGCCGGGCCCGTCCGGGCTCGGGGCGGTCATCGTTCCGGGAGGATGTCGTCGATCGGCAGGAAGCGGTCCTCCAGGAACCGGACGTTCGCGATCTCGGCGAAGTCGACCCGCTCCGGGACCGGGCGGCCCAGCACCGCGTCGAGCAGCAGCGACGGCATGTCCACTCCGGAGGCGATGGTCAGCGGCATCGCGCCGGGGAAGCGCGGGTTCACCTCCAGCAGGGCGGGGGCGCCGGCGCTGTCGAGCTTGAGCTGCACGTTCGCCACCCCGGTCAGCCCGATCGCCTCGGCGACCTTGGCCGCCGTGCCGATCAGGGCGTCGTCGTGCACGGTGATGCCCGCCACCGCGACCCCGGAGTCCACCCGCAGCCGGGCCCGCGGCACGGCGGCGACCACGTGGCCGTCGGGCCCGGCGAGGACGTCGACGGAGTACTCGGCGCCCGGGAGCATCTCCTGGACGAGCAGGTCCTCGGCGTGCGGGGGCGCCATCTCCAGCGCCCGCAGCTCGGCGTCGAGCGCCGGCTGCTCGGTCACGGCCCGGACCCCGCGGGAGCCGGCACCGCGGCGCGGCTTGACGATCACGGGGAACTCCCAGCCCTCCGTCGCCCCGGGCTCCCCGAGCAGGTCGGTGCGCGGCACCCGGAGCGCGTCGGCGCAGGCGCGCGCCAGCGCGAGCTTGTCGAGCGCGGTCTCCAGGGTCTCCAGCGACGGCGAGGCCAGCACGGTGCCCACCGCGGTCAGCTCGTCGCGGCGCGCGGCCAGGCGCGGCAGCTCCACGTCGACGGTCGGGAACAGCACCTCGATGCCGTCCGCCCGGCAGGTGGCGATGACGTCGTCGACGAAGTCGTCGGCCAGCCCCGGCAGCACCAGCCGGCGCCGCTCCGGCCCGGCGAGGTAGATGCCGCTCGCCCAGCGGTCCATGTCGGCGGCATACACCTCGACGTCGCCGCGCGCGAGCAGGGAGCGGATCACCGCGACGCCGGCCGGTCCGCCCGCGCCGGTCACCAGTACTCGGGTCATGCTCATCCCTCCGCTTCGGGTCGGGCCGGGGCCTTGAGGTGGCTGAGCGGGTCGGCCTCGTCGTCGACGTCCAGGGAGAACGACGCCGAGACCCGCAGCGTCTCCAGCGGCTCGGCGTACCGGGTGGTGCCGTAGCGGGACCAGTAGCGGGCGGTGGCCCGGACCAGGTCCGGCTCCATGTAGTTGCGATGCCCCTGGGAGGCGTACGCCGCGATCATCCGCAGCTTGGTGTCGATCTGGTCGTCGATCGGCACGAACCGGTTCGGCTGGTACTGCACGCCGACCGACGGGCTCTCGAAGCACTCGATCGCCGGGACCCGGCGGGCCGCGATCTCCACCGCCCGGTGCACCGCGCGGTGGTCCTGGTGCCGGTCGTGCGCCGTGTGGGTGTAGATCACCGAGGGCCGCACCTCGGCGATCACCTCCTCGATGGCCGTGATCAGGCCGGCCGCGGGGTCCAGGCGGGTGTCGGGGAAGTCCCGCAGGTCCAGGGAGGCGCCGATCACGGCGGCCGCCGCGGCCGCCTCGGCGGCGCGGTCGCCGGTGTCGCCGCCGACGCCTCCGCCTGAGAGCGTCAGGATCGAGACCCGGTCGCCGTGCGCGGCGTGCCGGGCGAGGATGCCGCCGACGCCGATCTCGACGTCGTCGGGGTGAGCCCCGACGGCGAGCACCGACGCCGCGGACCTGGCCCGCTTCCGGGCGGCCGCGACCAGCTCGCGGATCCGGGTCACCAGGAGCGTGGAGTCGACCGGCTTGAGGTAGAACTCGTCGGCGTCCTGGCGCAGCGCCTCGACCGCGTAGTCCATCACCGAGTGCGCGGTGGCGACGATCACCGGCAGGCCGGGTCTGCGCCGGCGCACCTCCGGGATGAGCGTCAGACCGGACATCCCCGGCAGCTCGACGTCGGTGAAGAGCAGGTCGACGCCGGAGCTCTCCAGCACCCTGAGCGCCGCGTCGCCGTTGTCGACCACCGTCGGCTCGATGTCGTCCTGCCGCGCCAGCATCCGCCGCGTGAAGTCCGCGACGTCGGGGTCGTCCTCGACCACCAGTACGTGGATGGTTTCGGCCACGGACTAGACATTAACCACGGCGGCAACCGCGGGACAGGGCTCACCAGGTCAGCACTGCAGCCCGTCCTCCGGCACCTCTCCGTCGACCAGGTAGGCGTGCACGGCACCGTCCACGCACGCGTTGCCCTTGTTGTAGCCGGTGTGGCCGTCGCCGTCGCGGGTGATCAGCACGCCGGACTCGAGCTGCTCGGCCAGCGCGACCGCCTCCTCGTACGGCGTCGCCGGGTCGCGTGTGGTGCCGATGACGACGATCGGGGCGGCGCCGGCCCCGTCGATCACCAGGTCGGGCTCGTCGGTGGCGGTGAACGGGATGCCGCTGCACCCGGTCAGGCCCCACGCGAAGACCTCGCCGAAGGTGGGTGACGCCTCCGTGAACGCCGGGTACTGCGACTCGACGTCGGCGGGGTCGATGGCCTCGGGGTCGTCCAGGCAGTTGACCACCGAGATCACCTCCAGCCCGTTGTCCGCGTAGCTGCCGTCCGGCTCCCGGGAGCCGTAGTAGTCCGAGAGCACCAGCAGGGTGCTGCCGTCGCCGGCGAGCGCCTCGCTCAGGCCCTGGTCCAGCGCCGACCACAGCTCGCGGTAGTACAGCGGGAAGACGACGCCGTAGAAGGCGTTGCCGACCGACAGCTCGCGGTCGCCCTCGGTCGGCAGCGGCCGGTCGTCGATGTCGTCGAGCAGGCCGCTGATCGTGTCCAGACCCTCCTGGACCGAGTTGCCGAGGAAGCAGTTGCCGCCGTCGACGCAGTCGCTGACGTAGGCGCGCAGCGCGGTCTCGAAGCCCGCGGCCTGGCTCAGCGAGCCGTCGCGGCTGCTCAGCGTCGGGTCGATCGCCCCGTCCAGCACGAACCGGCCGACCCGGTCGGGGAAGAGCTCGGCGTAGGTGGCGCCCAGCTTGGTGCCGTAGGAGTAGCCGAAGTAGGTGAGCTGCTCCTCGCCCAGCGCGGCGCGCAGCACGTCCATGTCGCGGGCCACCTCGACCGTGCTGACGTGGCCGACCAGCTCGTCCGAGCGCTCCTGGCAGCCCGCCCAGAAGTCCTCCAGGCCGGCGACGAAGTCGCGCTCCTCCGCCTTCGTGTCCGGGGCCGGGTCCTCCGCGACGTAGGCGTCCAGCTCGGCGTCGGTGAGGCAGTCGACCGGGTCGGAGTCACCGGTGCCGCGCGGGTCGAAGCCCACGACGTCGTACGCCGCCAGCAGCGGCCTGCCGAAGTAGCCCTCCGCGTTGGTCGCGACGTCGGTGCCGGGCGCGCCGGGGCCACCCGGGTTGACCACCATCGAGCCGATCCGGTCCCCGGTCGCCGCTGCGCGCTCCACGGCGATCCGCACCGAGCCCGCCGTCGGGTCGGTGTAGTCGATCGGCACCTCGAGCTCCGCGCACTCGCGCTCGCCGCAGCCGGACCAGGCCAGCCGCTGGGTGTAGAAGGGGAGCAGCTCCTGCGGGACGCCGTCGCCCGGGACCGGGGTGGTGGTCGAGGAGCGCGCGCCCCCGGGGGAGGCGTCCGGCTCGTCGTCGCCGACCAGGGAGAGTGCCGTGCCGAGCGAGGCGGCCAGGAGCATCAGGCCGACCACGAACACCGCCACGACCGACCTGCTGCGCACCGACCTCACTCCTCGCTGGTCCGCTCTGCCTGAACTTCGCTGACGCGCCCTACCTAACCTTCGCTGACACGAAGTGCCACCATCATGGACTCCAGCGCCAAGGCCGGCGGCACGTTGAACTCCAGCATCTGCTCGCGCGCCTCGAATATGGCGCCGATCCGGCGCAGGTGCGCCTCCGGCGTCGAGTGCCGCGCCAGCTCGGTGATCTCGGGGCGCAGGTCCTCGTTCACCAGCGCGCCGGGCGCGCCGGCCGCCACCGCGATGGCGTCCCGGTAGACGGAGGTGAGGTCGGTCAGGCCGCGGTCGACCACGTCCAGCACCCGGCGCTTGGCCCGCGTCTTCTGGTCCTTCTCCAGGTCGCGCAGCGCGGGCGCGTACTCCCGCGGTCGCCGGCCCCGGTCGACCACGCCGTAGGCCGAGTCGAGGTCGGCCTTCTCCTCCGCGTCCAGCTTGCTGGTGATCGCGTCGGCCTCGACCTTCGCGTTCTCCGCGAGGAGCGTGGCCGCCCGCATGCAGGCGCCCAGGTTGGTGAGCCGCGCCGGGATCGCGACCACGGCGCTGCGCCGCTTGCGGACCTCGCCGTCGAAGGCCAGCGCCAGCGCGCGGCCGATGTGGCCCTGGCTGGCGCGGGCGGCGTAGAGCGCCAGGTCCGCGGCGACCCCGCGGCCGGTCAGGAACCCGGCCACCTCCTCGGTGGTCGGCGTGGCCAGGGTGACCAGGCGGCACCGCGAGCGGATCGTCGGCAGCATGTCGTCGACGGTCGGCGAGCAGAGCATCCACACGGTGCGGCCGTTGGGCTCCTCGATCGCCTTGAGCAGTGCGTTGCACGCCTGCTCGGTGAGCCGGTCGGCGTCCTCGACGATCAGGATCTGCCAGCGGTCGCCCATCGGGGTCAGCGCCGCCCGGCGGACCAGCTCGCGGACCTCCTTGACGCCGATCGTCAGCTTCTCGGTGCGGACCACCGCGACGTCGGCGTGGCTGCCGCCGAGCACCGTGCGGCACTCGTGGCAGGTACCGCAGCCGCCGTTCGGGCACTGCAGGGCCGCGGCGAACGCGATGGCCGCGTTGGAGCGCCCTGACCCCGGCGGGCCGGTGATCAGCCAGGCGTGGGTCATGCCGTGGCCGGCGGCGGCCGCGCGGAAGGCCTCGATCGCGGGCCGCTGGCCGACGAGCGTGGACCAGACGTCGCCGCCGGGGGCGGCCTCCTGGGCGACGGGCGCGGCGCTCATCGGGACTCCCTCCGGGCCAGGTGCAGCAGGACCGCGATCCGGCCCCCGATCGCCGCCGCGATCTCCTCGACCGGGGCGCGGGCGTCGAGCACCAGGTAGTGGTCGGGGTCGGCCGCGGCCATCGCCACGAACGCCTCCCGGACGCGCTGGTGGAACTCCAGCGACTCGCCCTCGATCCGGTCCCGCCCGCTGAACCGGCCCAGGCCCGCCTCGGGCGCCAGGTCCAGCACGACGGTCAGGTGGGGCCGCAGGTCGCCGGTGGCCCAGCGGGCGACCCGCTCGACCTCGGCGACGTCCAGGGTGCGGCCGGCCCCCTGGTAGGCGAGCGTGGAGTCGACGTAGCGGTCCGTGACCACGACCGCGCCGGAGGCCAGCGCGGGGCGGACCAGCGTGGCCACGTGCTCGGCCTTGTCGGCGGCGTAGAGCAGCGCCTCGGTGCGGTCGTCGAGGTCTCCGGTCTCCGGGCTCAGCACGATCCGGCGCAGCTCCTTGCCGACGCCGGTGTCGCCGGGCTCGAAGGTCAGGCGGACGTCGTACCCCTCCGCGGTCAGGCGGTCCGCGAGCAGCCGCGACTGGGTCGACTTGCCCGACCCCTCGCCGCCCTCGAAGCAGACGAAGAGCCCCTGCTCGGCATAGATCCCTGGGTACTCCCCTGCGCTCACGCGGACACCCTACGGGTGCGCCTCGACAGAGCCGGGGCGCACCCGCGGGTGGTCCGTGGCGTCAGCGAAGCAGGCCGGGCTTGACCGCGGCGGTCACGGCAGCGGCGTAGGCGCGGTACCCCGCCAGGTTCGGGTGGAACACGCCCGGGTCGCCCCAGCCGATCACCCACGGGTCGGGTGCGTTGACCCCGTGCCCGTCGAACCGCGACCGGACGTCGACGAACTCGAACCCGTGGCGTTCGGCGGCGGCGCGCATGACCTCCGCGAGCGTGTCGGCGCCGTCGTTGAGCGTCTCCTGCTCCGCCACCGAGACGCCGAGGTAGTCGCCGTACTCGGGGGAGAAGAGGTGCACGTAGCCGGTGACCAGCACCCGCGCGTTCGGCGCGGCTGCGGCGACCTGCGCGTAGAGGCGGTCGAGCAGGCCCGGGAGGGCGCCGGTGATCCGGCCCAGGACGACGGCACTGGCGCCGGCGCACTGGGCGTCGTCGCCGAGGACGCAGGCACCCACCGCCTGACCCCACCCGGTGTCGTTGCCGCCGATGCTCAGCAGCACCAGGTCGGTGTCGGCATCGAGCGCGTCGAGCTGGCCGCCCGCGACCAGGGAGAGGGTGGTGGCACCGGCACAGGCGACGTAGTCGTCGAGCCGCAGCGTGGCGCGACCGTCGACGAGGACGCCGTACGCCGACTGCGACCGCCCGCACGTCGGCGAGTACGGCGGCGCGCCGTACCCGGAGCCGTAGGAGTCACCGAGCACGTCGTAGTCGAGCCGCGGCGGCGCGGCACCGGCGGGGATCCGGGCGAGGAGGAGCAGCGGGAGGACGGCGGCGAGGGCGGCGACGACGGCGACGGCGGCGCGCGAACGGGGTCTCATTGCCGGATCGTAGGACCAGAATGTGACGGTCGTCACATGCTTCGCCGAATCCGGCGGCGCTCGCTCAGCCGTCCAGCGGCGACCCGGCCACGTCGAAGCGGAACCCGCCGAACTCGCCCGAGAGCAGCGGCCGGGCCGCCGCGATCGAGGCCCTGACCGCCGGCAGCTCCAACGACGCCCGGTGCGCCTCCGCGGAGGTCCACACCTCGGCCACGAAGACCCGGTCGGGCTCCTCGGCGCTGACGCCGACGTCGTACCGGAGGCAGCCCGCGGCCGCCAGCTCCGGGCTGGGTGTCGCCAGGTGCGCGGCCAGGTCGTCCCGGCGGCCCGGCTGCGCGCCGAGCCACCCGCAGTTCACGAAGGTCATGGCCGCGAACGTAGGCCGGGCCACCGACAGGCAGCCCGCGGGTGGTGGTTTCGAGGCTCGTCGCTAGCGCTCCTCGCACCTCAACCACCGGTCGGCGGGTGGTGGTTTCGAGGCTCGTCGCTAGCGCTCCTCGCACCTCAACCACCGGTCGGCGGGTGGTGGTTTCGAGGCTCGTCGCTAGCGCTCCTCGCACCTCAACCACCGG
>NZ_JBEGDJ010000053.1:0-27868 GCF_040191335.1 Nocardioides sp. YIM 152588
GGCGGGCCGGCTGGCCGCGCGCCGCCGCGTCCGGGTGACCACGGTCGTGCGGACCGCGGGCTCGGCGGGCGCCGGCTCCTCCGGAGCGGCCTCGGGGGCCGGGGCCTCAGCAGCCGGGGCCTCAGCAGCCGGGGCCTCAGCAGCCGGGGCCTCAGCGGGCGGGGCCTCAGCAGCCGGGGCCTCAGCGGGCGGTGCCTCGGGGGCCTCGGGGGTCGGGGCCTCAGCGGCGGGGGTCGCCTCCGGCGTACCCGTCGCCTCGTCCTCCGCGGCCACCGGCGGGTGGGACATGGCCATCGCGGCCACGACCTTCGGCGACGGGGCGCCGTTGCCGTTCCCGTTGGCGTGCGGCTCGGGGGCCGCGCCGTCACCCTTGTCCCTGCCCTGGGGCTTGTCCTGCGACTTGTCCTGGGCCTTCTCCTGGCCCTTGCCCTGCTCGCCGTCGCCCTGGCCCTTGCCCCGGCGCCGGCGGCCGCGGCGCGACTCGCCGTCGCCGCCGCCGTCGCCGCCGCCACGCTTGGGCTCGATCGGGAGGTCGTGCACGACGAGGCCGCGACCCTGGCAGTGGGTGCAGGTCTCGCTGAAGGCCTCGAGCAGGCCGGTGCCGATCCGCTTGCGGGTCATCTGCACCAGGCCGAGCGAGGTCACCTCGGCCACCTGGTGCCGGGTCCGGTCGCGGCCCAGGCACTCGACGAGGCGCCGGAGCACCAGGTCGCGGTTGGACTCCAGGACCATGTCGATGAAGTCGACGACGATGATGCCGCCGATGTCGCGCAGGCGGAGCTGGCGGACGATCTCCTCCGCGGCCTCCAGGTTGTTCTTGGTGACCGTCTCCTCCAGGTTGCCCCCGGAACCGGTGAACTTGCCGGTGTTGACGTCGACGACCGTCATCGCCTCGGTGCGGTCGATGATCAGCGAGCCGCCCGAGGGCAGCCAGACCTTGCGGTCCAGGCCCTTCGAGATCTGCTCGTCGATCCGGTACGTCGAGAAGACGTCGCCGCCGCCCTCCTCGGGGCGGTGGTGCTCGAGCCGCTCGGCGAGGTCGGGCGCCACGTGCTCGACGTAGCCGCTCACGGTCTCCCAGGCGTCGTCGCCCTGGACCACGAGCTTGGCGAAGTCCTCGGTGAACAGGTCGCGGACGACCTTCAGGGTCAGGTCCGGCTCGCCGTACAGCAGCTGCGGCGCGTTGCTGCCCTTGGCGGTCTTGGCCTCGATGTCCTCCCACCGGGCCTTGAGCCGCTCGACGTCGCGGGTCAGCTCCTCCTCGGCGGCCCCCTCGGCGGCGGTCCGCACGATGACGCCCGCGGTCTCGGGGACGATCTCCTTGAGCAGCGACTTCAGGCGTGCCCGCTCGGTGTCGGGCAGCTTGCGGGAGATGCCCGAGGTGGTGCCGTCGGGGACGTAGACCAGGAAGCGGCCGGCCAGGCTGATCTGGCTGGTCAGTCGAGCTCCCTTGTGGCCGATCGGGTCCTTGGTGACCTGCACCAGGACGGTCTGGCCGGAGGAGAGCACGGACTCGATCTTGCGCGGCTGGCCGTCCTTGTGGCCGAGCGCGGACCAGTTGACCTCGCCGGCGTACAGCACCGCGTTGCGGCCCTTGCCGATGTCGATGAAGGCGGCCTCCATCGAGGGCAGCACGTTCTGCACGCGGCCCAGGTAGACGTTGCCGATCAGGGACGTCTGCGACTCCCGGGCGACGTAGTGCTCGACGAGGACCTTGTCCTCCAGCACGCCGATCTGGGTGACGTCCTCGCGCTGGCGGACGACCATCACGCGCTCGACCGACTCGCGGCGGGCGAGGAACTCCGCCTCGCTGATGATCGGGGCGCGGCGGCGGCCGGCCTCGCGGCCCTCGCGGCGGCGCTGCTTCTTCGCCTCCAGCCGGGTCGAGCCGGAGACCGCGGTGATCTCGTCCTCGGCGCTGCGGGCCTTGCGGACCCGGGTCACGGTGTTCTGCGGGTCGTCGCCGGCGTCGGCGCCACCCTCGCCCTCGCGGCGGCGGCGACGGCGACGGCGGGAGGTGCCGGACCCCTCGGACCTCTCGCCCTCGGAGTCGGCCGCGGCGTCGTCCTTGTCGCCCTCGGCGGCGTCGGAGGCGTCGCCCTGGTCGGCCTGGTCGGCACGGTCGGACTGGTCGGAGTCGCCCCCGGAGCGGTCGCCCTCGGACTCGCCCGAGCCGGACCCACCGGACTTGCGGCGGCGGCGGCCACCGCGGCGGCGACGTCGGCGCGGGGCGCCGGAGCCCTCCGCGGACTCCTCGCCGCCCTCGTCGGCGTCGCCGTCCTCGGCGTCGCCCTCGGCGCTGTCCTCGGACTCGTCCTTGGTGCTGGCCTCGGCGCCGTCCGTGGCGCCGTCCGTGGCGCCGTCCTTCGCGCTGTCCTGGGCGCTCGCCGCCTCGGCGGCGTCCGGGGTCGAGGAGGCCTCGCTCTGCTCGGAAGCCTCGGCGGCGGTGTCCTCCGCCGCCTCCTCGTCCTCGGCCGCCGGCTCGGGCTGGGCCGGCGCCGCAGCCTTCTTGCGCGGCGCGCGCTTGCGGGTCGTGGGCGCGGCGGGCGCCTGGAAGAGCGGCAGCGTGGCGCTGGCCTCGTCCGCCTGCTCCTCGGCGGGCTTCTCGGCCTGCGCCTCGGCGGGCTGCTCGGCCTCGGCGGCCGGGGCCGGCTTCTTCGCGGCCGTCTTGCGCGTGGTCGTCTTCTTGGCCGCGGCCTTCTTCGCCGGGGCCTTCTTCGCGGCGGCCTTCTTCGCGGGCGGCTCGGCCGGGGCCTCGTCCTCGGCGGCCTCCGCACCGCCCTCGGCGGCGGCGACCGGCTCGGCGGCGGCCTTCTTGGCCGTGGCCTTCTTGGTGGTCCGCTTGGCGGGCGCCTTGCGCGTCGCCTTCTTCGCGGGCGGGGCCTCCCCGGACTCCGCTGCCGGTGCCTCGGCGGACGCCTCGGCGGCCGGTGCCTCGGTCGCGGGCGCCTCGCTGGCGGGCGCCTCCGCGGCGGGGGCCGTCGCCGGCTCCTCGGCGTCGGAGTGGGAGGTGGTCGTGGGCGCGTCGTTCATTGCGCTGCTCCTCGAACCCGGGCGTCACCGCCCGGGTGTGTCATCGCCGCGCAACCGGGGTCCCGCGACGTAAGCCTTCGTGTGGGACGACACCCTCCGCGGAGCGTCACTGGAGCGCGTCACGCCACCTTCCGCGGTCGTCCGGGCCCCATCCCTGTCACCGATGGGCGCTGCCAGCGTCGCGGTCTGGCGACGTACCGCCCTCCACCGTGCCGGTCACCTCGGTGACCCGGCGAGAACGTCGTCGGATCGACCAGCACCAAGCCTCTGGTGAGGGTCTCCGGGGAGACGTGCTGGCGGTCGATCTGTGGCGAGTATCGCACAGCGGGGGTCACCCGCTGGCATCCCGGTCGATTCAGCGGGTCGCGCCTCCCCCGGCGCGATCCCCGGTCAGCGCGCCGCGAGCGGGTCGGCGAGCTCCCCGGTGCCCCGGTCCAGCGACCCCTGCGCGACACGCGTGAGCAGCGCCTGGCGCGGGGCGGTCCAGCCCGTCGCCTCACGCAGACCGGTCAGTACGTCGTCGGGCCGGACGGCCGGAACGGCGTGCTCGAGCAGCAGGTCCAGCGCCCCGTCGTCGGCGACCCGCAGGGAGACCACCGCGGCACGGCAGTCGAAGGAGCGCAGCCCCTTCTTCGTCATCCGCTCGACCACGATCGACTCGGCCTCCAGGAAGGCGCGGACCGCCTCGTCGAGGCCCTCGCCGCTGCCGAGGTCGATCCGCCAGCGACTGCCGGTCAGCAGGTCGGAGAGGGATCCGCCGCGGCTGGTGGCGGAGTCGGCCACCGCGACGACGTCGAGGCCGTCGGGCAGGGCGGCGTCGAGCTCACGGCCGACCCCGGCCGGGTCCAGGGCCTCGGCGAGCCCGAGCTCGACGTACTCCGCCTCGCTCGCGGCACCCGTCGGCGAGGCGCCGGCGTAGGAGATCCGCGGGTGCGGGTGGAAGCCGGACGAGTAGGCCATCGGGATCCGCGCGCGGACCACGGCCCGCTCGATGGCGCGGCTCACGTCGCGGTGGCTGGTGAACCGCAGCCGGCCGCGCTTCGCGTACTGGATCCGGAGCTTCTGCACCGGGGGCGCCTGCTGCTCGGGCTGGGCGCGGCTCACCGGTCGTTCTCCTCTGCCTTGCGCACCGGCCGAGATTACCTTCCGGCGGGCCGGATCACCGAAGCGTGAGCCCCTTCATCTGGGGCGAGGCGTAGACGTTGACGATCCGCACGCCGTCCAGCCACGCCGTCAGGCGCCCGGCCTGCGCCTCGAGCGCGCGCCTGGCCTCCGCGCCCGGGTCCCGCCGCAGCAGCAGGCGGACCCGCCCGTCGTCGTCCTGCGCCCACGCCCCGACGATCCGCCCGTCCGACCAGGCGGTGTTGCCGGCGTTGCCGTTGGGGTCGAACAGGTACGGCCGGTCGGACGGGTCGAGGTAGAAGTCGCGGCCCTTCCACCCCATCACGGTCGGGTCGAGGGTGGGCAGCAGCGCCACCCACGGCGGCGGCGACGCGACCGGTTCGAGGTCATCGGGCAGGACCCAGCCGGTCGCGTCGCCGCCGAGGTCGACCGCGACCGCCCCGACATCGGCCAGTGCCGCCCTGACGATCGTCTTCGTGGCACCCAGCCACCAGACCAGGTCGTCCTCCGTGCCCGGCCCGAACGCGCGCAGCCACCCCCGCACCAGGGTCGCGTAGCCCTCGGCCTGCCCGGCCGGCGCCGGCGGCGCGCCCAGCCAGTCCTCCGTGCGCTGCCAGGACGGCTTGTTGAGCCGCCAGTGTCCGGCGTTCACGCCGCGCACGATCCTCCCGGCGGCCCCCAGCGCGGTCAGCACGTTGGGGCCGATCGGCAGCTCGGCCGCCCACTTCCTCCCCGGCGTGCCGCGGGTGATCCGCCCGGCGAGCGCGGGCACCTCCTCGCGCAGCTCCGCCGCCGTCCGGGGACGGCCGTCCGCCATCGCCTCGAGGACGGCCTCGCCGGTCGTGTCGAGCCAGGCCGCCGGGTCGTCGGCCAGCCCCGCCCGGGCCAGGTCCTTGGTCAGCTGCGCCCGTTGCTGCTGGGCGACGCGGGCGGCCGCGCTCCCCCAGACGGCGGGCAGCGCCTCGACGGGGAAGGCGAACAGGGTGCGGCGCATCGCGAGCTGCTTGACGAGCGTGCGGTCGTCGTACAGCGCCGCCTCGACGTCGGCGACGGAGACGCCCGGGACCCGCGCCCACAGGGCCAGGTGCACCGTGGCCGCCTCGGTCGCGTGCAGCGCCGTCAGGCCGCGGGCGGCGGCGAGGACGTCCGGGAAGGGACGGGCGAGGCCGTGACGGCGCCCCAACCGGGCCCGCCGCTCCGCGTCGTCGATGTGGCGCACGCACCAATCCTCCCCAACGCCGCCGACAGGCAGATCAGGGCCGTAGTGTTCGGCGGGTGAGCGACAACACGCCGCCGTCGGGCCCGCCCTACGGCTCCGACCCCTACGGCCAGGGCTCCGGCTCGGATCCCTACGGCCAGCAGCCCCCGCAGGATCCCTACGGCCAGCAGCCCCCGGCGCAGCCGCCGTACGGCCAGCAGCCGCCGCAGCAGCCGCCGTACGGCCAGGGTGGGTACCCGCCGCCTCCGCCGAACCCCTACGGCGCGGACCCCTACGCGCAGGACCCGGGCGCCGGCGCCTCGACCGACGGCGTCTCGATCGCCTCGTTCGTGCTCAGCCTGCTCTGCTGCACGTCGCCGATCGGCCTCATCATGTCGTTCTTCGGCCTGTCCCGGACGAAGGGTGGCAAGCGCAAGGGCCGCTGGGCCGCGGTCGCCGGCCTGGTGATCGGCATCCTCGGCACGCTCAGCCTGATCGGCTTCGGCATCTTCGTCGCGTTCATCGCGAACACGATCGTCACCCCGGCCAACGCCGAGGCGGGCACCTGCGTGAACATCGAGGAGGACGACGACATCGTCGTCTTCACCAAGTCCGACTGCGCCGACGAGCACGACGGCGAGATCGTCGGCGTCGCCGAGGTCACCGAGGACAACCTCGAGGCCATCTCGACCGCGATGGCGGCCTACTGCGCCACCGTCGTGGACCCCGGCGAGTTCCTGAAGATCACGACGAGCCCCGACCTGAAGCTCCAGGCCGTCAGCGAGAACCCGGACGACCCCGAGATCGGCGACCACCTGGTCTGCTACGCCCAGGGCGAGAACCTCACCGGCAACATCGGCGACTGACCCGCGAACCGGGGCTCAGGGCAGCCCGAAACGGGGCTCAGGGCGCAGGTAAGCGCCCCGAGCCCCTGTTCGGCGTCAGACGACGGAGAGCGGCAGCAGCTTCTTGCCGGTCGGGCCGACCTGGATCTCGGTGCCCATCTCCGGGCAGACGCCGCAGTCGTAGCAGGGCGTCCAGCGGCAGTCCTCGACCTCGATGTCGGCCGAGCCGTCGGCGACCGCGAGGGCGTCCTCCCAGTCACCCCACAGCCAGTCCTTGTCCAGGCCGGAGTCGAGGTGGTCCCACGGGAGGATCTCGTCGTACTCGCGCTCGCGGGTGGTGTACCAGTCCAGCGCGATGCCGGTGCCCTCGAGACCCGACTCGGCGGAGGCGACCCAGCGGTCGTAGGAGAAGTGCTCGCTCCAGCCGTCGAAGCGACCACCGTCGCGCCACACGGCCTCGATGATCCGGCCGACCCGGCGGTCGCCGCGCGAGAGCAGTCCCTCGATGATGCCGGGCTTGCCGTCGTGGTAGCGGAAGCCGATCGCCCGGCCGAACCGCTTGTCGGCGCGCACGGTCTCGCGCAGCAGCGCCAGCCGGGAGTCGGTGGTCTCCGCGTCGAGCTGCGCGGCCCACTGGAACGGGGTGTGCGGCTTGGGCACGAAGCCGCCGATCGAGACGGTGCAGCGGATGTCGTTGCGCCCCGAGACCTCGCGGCCCTTGGCGATCACCTTCTTCGCCAGCTCGGCGATCTGCAGCACGTCCTCGTCGGTCTCGGTCGGGAGGCCGCACATGAAGTAGAGCTTCACCTGGCGCCAGCCGTGCGAGTACGCCGTCGCGACGGTCCGGATGAGGTCCTCCTCGGTGACCATCTTGTTGATCACCTTCCGCATCCGCTCGCTGCCACCCTCGGGGGCGAAGGTCAGGCCGGAGCGGCGTCCGTTGCGGGAGAACTCGTTGGCGAGCGTGATGTTGAACGCGTCGACGCGGGTCGAGGGCAGCGACAGGGACACGTTGGAGCCCTCGTACCGGTCCGCCAGGCCCTTGGCCACGTCGCCGATCTCCGTGTGGTCGGCGCTGGAGAGCGAGAGCAGGCCGACCTCCTCGAAGCCGGACTTGCGCACGCCGTTCTCGACCATGTTGCCGATGGTCTCGATCGAGCGCTCGCGCACCGGGCGGGTGATCATGCCGGCCTGGCAGAAGCGGCAGCCGCGCGTGCAGCCGCGGAAGATCTCCACGCTGAACCGCTCGTGCACGGTCTCGGCCAGCGGCACCAGCGGCTTGGCCGGGTACGGCCACGCGTCGAGGTCCATCAGGGTGTGCTTGCGGACCCGCTCGGGCGCGTCCGGGTGGTTCGGTACGACGGCGGCGATCGCCCCGTCGTCGCCGTACGTCACGTCGTAGAACGCCGGGACGTAGACGCCGCCCGAGGCGGCCAGCCGGCGGAGCACCTCGACGCGGCCGCCGGGGCAGCCCTCGGCCTTCCACTCGCGGACGACCTCGGAGATCGCGAGGACGATCTCCTCGCCGTCCCCGAGGACCGCGGCGTCGACGAAGTCGGCGATCGGCTCGGGGTTGAACGCGGCGTGCCCGCCGGCGACCACGATGGGGTGCTCGTCGGTGCGGTCGGCGGCGTGGATCGGGATGCCCGCGAGGTCGAGGGCGTTGAGCATGTTCGTGTAGCCGAGCTCGGTGGAGAACGACAGGCCGAACAGGTCGAACGCGGCGACCGGCCGGTGGGCGTCGACGGTGAACTGCGGGATGCCCTCGGCGCGCATCACCTTCTCCATGTCCGGCCACACCGCGTAGGTGCGCTCGGCCAGGATCCAGGGGCGCTCGTTGAGCACTTCGTAGAGGATCTGGACGCCCTGGTTGGGCAGGCCGACCTCGTAGGCGTCGGGGTACATCAGCGCCCAGCGGACGGTCGGGCCGCCCTCGTCGGAGCCGGCGGCGCAGTCCCACTCCTTGACGGTCGAGTTGAGCTCGCCGCCGACGTACTGGATCGGCTTGGAGACCGTCAGCAGGTGCGGCTCGAGGCGGGAGAAGACAGACTCGACGGACATGCCCTCCAGGGTAAGGCGGATGCGCCCCAGGTGCCGCTTCCGCGAGGGCCGCTCCGTAGACTCCGGCGCCATGAGCGCAAGCACCGCCGGCAGGTTCGGCTGGACGGTGGCCGCTCCCCTGGTCGCGGCCGTGGTCCTGGTGTTCACCTGGGGCACGCACCCCGGCGTCGTCGGCAACATCCTGGTCGCGATCGCCCTCTTCGGGGCCGTCCTGGCCGGCGTCCACCACGCGGAGGTGGTCGCCCACCGGGTCGGCGAGCCGTTCGGCTCGCTGGTGCTGGCGGTCGCCGTCACGGTGATCGAGGTCGCGCTGATCGTGACCCTGATGGTCTCCGGCGGAGACGACACCTCCACGCTGGCCAGGGACACGGTCTTCTCGGCACTGATGATCACCGTCAACGGCATCGTCGGCCTGGCCCTGCTGCTCGGAGCGATGCGGCACACCTACGCCGTCTTCCACCCCGAGGGCACCGGGTCGGCGCTGGCCACCGTGATCTCGCTGGCCGGGCTGACGCTGGTGGTGCCGACGTTCACCACCGGCGCCTCGGGACCGGTCTTCACCGGGTCACAGCTGGTCTTCGCGGCCGTCGCCTCCCTCGCGCTGTACGGCGCCTTCGTGGCCACCCAGACCGGGCGCCACCGCGACTTCTTCCTGCCCGTCGGCACCGCCATCAGCACGCACCCCGGCGGGGACGACCGGTCGGAGGAGCGGTCGGAGGAGCGGTCGGAGGAGCGGTCGGAGGAGCCGGCCGAGGTGCACGCCGCGCCGCCGACGAACCGGCAGACCTGGACCAGCGTCGCGCTGCTGCTGGTGGCGCTGGTGTCCGTGGTCGGCCTGGCCAAGGTGGAGTCGTACGCGATCGAGGAGGGCGTCTCCGGCCTGGGCCTGCCGCAGGCGGTCGTCGGCGTGATCATCGCGATGACGGTGCTGCTGCCCGAGACCCTCGCGGCGGTGCGGGCGGCGCTGCGCGACCGCGTGCAGATCTCGCTCAACCTCGCCTACGGCTCGGCGATGGCCTCGATCGGCCTCACCATCCCGGCGATCGCGATCGCGTCGATCTGGCTGGACGGCCCGCTGGCCCTCGGCCTCGACCCCGTGCAGCTGGTGCTGCTGGGCCTCTCCGCGGTGGTCGGCGTGCTGACCGTCGTGCCCGGCCGCGCGGTACCGCTCAACGGCGCCGTGCACCTCGTGCTGTTCTCCGCGTTCGTCTTCCTGACGGTCTCGCCGTGAGGCGGCCCGCCCGCAGCCTCGCCGCACTCGCGTCCGCGGCGCTCGCGCTCGCGCTCGCCGGGTGCTCCACGGACCAGCCGACCGACGACGACGGCCGGCTGGTGCTCTCGCCGCCCCGGGACGGCGCCGGCCACACCCACGCGCCCGGCGAGGGCGACGTGCAGCCGATCGGCGACGGCACGAGCGACTCCGCCGGCGGGTACCGGATGGTCGACGTCGCGCTGCCCGGCAGCGCCGACGGCCCCGGCGACGTCACCTTCCGGATCCTCGGCCCCGACGGCGAGCCGGTCACGGAGTACCTCGAGGAGCAGACCCGACTGCTCCACCTCTACGTGGTGCGCGACGACCTCGCCGTCTTCCGCCACCTGCACCCGACGCTGGAGACCGACGGCCGCGATGCCGGGACCTGGACCGCCCGGGTCGACCTGGGCGAGCCCGGCGACTACCGGGTGCTGGCCGAGTTCCAGCCGGCCGGCGCGGGCGCCGCGGTCGCCCTCGGCGCCGACGCCACCGTGCCCGGCGACTGGAGCCCGGCGCCCGTGGCCGCCTCGGACGACGGGGACGACGGGGACGGCGGGGCGGACGACGGTGTGGTCCGCGTCGTACCGGAGGCGGCCGGCGAGGTCGGCCCCGACGGGCGGATCTCGCTGCTGGTCAGCGACCTCGACGGGCGGCCGCTGACGCTGGGCAGCTACCTCGGCACCTTCGCCCACCTGACCGGCTTCGCGCTCGATGACGACGGGTTCGTGCACGTGCACCCCTACGGCCAGCCGGAGCAGACCGCCGACGGCACCCGCCTGGTCTTCCACACGGCGTTCGACGCGGCCGGGGACTTCCGGTTCTTCGTGCAGGTCCGCGTCGACGGGTTCCTGCGCACGGTCCCGGTCACCATCGCGGTTACCGACTGACCTCGCGCCCGCGAGTTGGGGAAGAGCGACCCACGAGTCCCGCCAAAGCGACCTGCGAGTCCGGGCGTAGCGACAGGAGGCCGTCGCTGACGCGGGACTCGGCGGTCGGTTTCCCCCGACTCGGCGGTCGTTTTCCCCCGACTCGGCGGTCGGTTTCCCCCGACTCGGCGGTCGGGTGGTGGGTGGTCAGTCGACGTCGAGGTCGAGGACCGCGACGGGGTTGGTGAACTCGTCGACCCGGACGCTCACGGTCAGCTCCCAGGCGCCGGGGTGCGGGAGGACGAGGTCGGCCGCGTAGGTGCCGGCGGCGACCGGGGTCAGCGCGATCTCGCCGAGGTCGACCTGCTCGGACGCCGCGGTGAGGACCGGCGCCCGGTACAGGTCGACCGGCTCCCCCGTGGCGTCCTGCACCTGGAGGGTCAGGCGGCGGCGGTTGCCCTCGGCGGCGTCGAGCTGGGCGAGCACGCGGTAGTCGCCCGCGACGGCGGTCGTGACGGCGGTGGCCGCGGGCGCGGCGATCGGGGCCGTCTCTCCCCCGGGCGCCTTGCCGACCAGGAAGCCGGTGACGCCGACCACGACCACGAGCAGCGCCGCCTCCACCGCGACGGTACGACGGATGCGGAGCGTCGTACGGCGCCGCTGGTCGTGCCCGGCGTCGGCGTCCATCCCGGGGAGCAGCACGAACCGGTTCCAGGCCGCGACGGCCGCCACCACGGCGACGACGCCGATCTTGACCAGCAGCAGCCGACCGTAGGTGGTCTCGACCAGGGCCGACCAGGAGCCGAGGATGCCCCAGGACAGGAGCGCGCCGGAGCCGACCAGCGCCGCGAGGACGTCCGTCGCCATGGTGGAGAACCGGCTGAGCACCTGGGCGGCGTCGCGGGGACGCCCGCCGAGCGCGGGCAGCGTGACGGCGAGTGCGACCAGGCCGCCGAGCCAGACCGCCGCGACGTAGAGGTGGAGGGCGTCGGTGATCACCAGGAGGGTGGTCGGCTCGTAGGCCCGGGTGTGCCCGACCAGCGCCGGTGAGGCGACCGCGAGCAGGGTGAGGATGTCCAGGGTGAGCGCGGAGCGGCCGCGCGCGCTGCGGCCGGCGCCGAGCACCGCGGCGCCGAGGCCGACCACCTGGAGGATCAGCACCACCAGGTCGTCGCGGACCAGCGACGGGTCCCAGGCGGCCGGGTCGACGATCCCGCCGAGGCCGAGCCCGAGCTGGTAGGAGCCGGCCAGCGGGACCGCGAGCAGGCCCGCGGCGATCGCGAGGCCGGCGGCCGCCCGCAGCAGCCGCACCAGCCGCCGCCGGGCGTCGTCGTGGAGCCGGACGCCGCGGACCGTCCAGCCGAGGAAGAGGGCCAGGCCGCCGACCAGGAAGAGGCCGAGGTAGTTGAGCGCGCCGACCACCGCGATGGCGACGCCGATCGGGCCACCGACGGTCGCGGTCGGGGTCCGCGGCGCGACCACGGTCTCGCTGGGGGCGCCGACGTGGAAGGTGAGCGAGCCGGCGACGGGGTGGCCGTCGGCGGAGACCACGCGCCAGGTCACCACGTAGGTGCCGTCGGCGAGGCCGGTCGGCAGGTCGGCGGTCACCTCGTCGTCGCGGGCCGAGGCGTCGACCTCCAGCGGGTCCCCGGCGGCGTCGAAGGCGGCCACGCCGTCGGAGACCAGCGAGACCGGCTCGTCGAACGTGAGCACGACGGCGTCCGGCGCGTCCGGGAGGACCGCGCCCTCGGCGGGGTCGGTGGCGACGAGGCTGGCGTGGGCCGACGCCGGCGCCGCCGTGCCCGCCACCCCGAGGAGGGCGATCAGGACGGCGAGCGCCAGCGTCAGCCTCCGCACGGGATCAGGCCCTCCGACCGCTCCGCACGAGCGCGGCGCCGCCGGCGACCAGGCCGAGCAGGCCCGCGACCAGGCCGGCGACGGCGAGGCCGGTGCCGTCCGAGCCCTCGTCGGACCCGGCGGCCTCGGCGGACTCCTCGGCCTCGTCGGCGTGCTCGTCCGCGTGCTCGTCGGTGTCGTCGGTGTCGTCGGTGTCGCCGTGACTGTGGCCGTCGCCGGTGCCCTCGGTCAGGGTGATGGCCGGTGCCGGGTGCGCCAGCTCCTCGGCGTCCTGGCCCTCGGCCGGGACCTCGGTCCAGCCGGTCTCTCCCTTCACGCAGGTCTGCACGGTCGGGAAGACCATGGTCTCCCCCTCGGCGTCGGGCAGCTTCACCGAGAGCTCGAAGGTGTCCCGGTAGCCCTCGGGCAGCGGGGTCTTCGCGGTGTAGACGACCTGGGCGACCCGCTCGGTCAGCTCGTTGCCGTGGGCGTCGGTGATCGGCTCGTCGAGCTTCTCGATGACCTTCTTCACCGTGTAGAGCGGGTTGCGGGTCGGGGTGACCGAGGGGATCTCCTCGGGCATCGCGATGGCGACCTTCGTGGTCGCCGCGCCGTCGCAGCCGTGCGGGACGCTGACGGTGAGCACCGCGTAGGCACCGGCGGCGGTGGTGTTCGGGGTGATGCCCACGTGTGCGGACGCCGGCGCGGCGAGGCCGAGCGCGAGGAGACCGGCGGCGGCGCCGGTCGCGCCGAGGGGCAGGAGGGTACGTCGGACGGACATGTGTGTGCCTTTCGGGACCCGGGCGGGTCCGGGCTGAAGCGGGAGGGGAGCGGCGTCGCGCCGGCCACCCACCCGATCGGCGATCAGGCGGGTGCGGGCGCGGGGACGGGCGCCGGTGGGCCGCGGGTGGCGGCGGTCCCGTGGTGCCACGGCGACCAGGCGCGCAGCGGGCTCAGCGCCCGGGCGACGCCCCGGCGCAGCGGCACGGGCAGCGGGTCGGTGGCCGACCACGCGACGAGGACCTCGACCGCGCGGCGGCGCAGGTGCCAGGCCAGTGCCGTGACCAGGGCGGCCGCCAGGTGCGCGGCCACCATCGACCAGGTCAGGCCGGCCGGCGCGGCGGCGGCCCCCACCACCCCGACCCCGTGGTGGGCGTGCCCGACCGCGGTCGGCGGCGCCAGCACGGACATCCAGGCGTGCACCGCCAACTGGGCGGCCACCATCGCCGGGAGGACGACGCGCAGCGGCGCCCGGCGGCCGAGGACGACCAGCCCGGCGGCGTACACGAGCACGGCGACCGCGAGCAGCGCCTCCGCGCCCGGCAGCGCGCCGCCGGCGGCGCGGTGGGCCAGCGCGAACGCGGCGACCGTCTCGGCCGCGGCGACGCCGGCACCCACCGGGGCGGCACCGGGGACGGCACCGGGGGCGGCGCAGCGCGGCACCCGGCGGACGATCAGCACGCGCAGATCATCGCAGAGGGGATGCTCACGCGCGGACCAGGACCCGCTTCGCCGGCTGCATCCGCGCCGCCGGCGAGGAGAGGGTGCGCAGGTGGATGTTCTCCAGCAGGCCGACGGCCAGCATCCCGGCGAACATCGACGAGCCGCCGTACGACACGAACGGGAGCGGGACGCCGGTGACCGGCATGATGCCGAGGCACATGCCGATGTTCTGGAAGGCCTGGAAGCCGAGCCAGCACGCGATGCCGGCGGCGGCGATCCGGCCGAAGACGTCGTCGGTGCGCGCGGCGATCCGCAGGGCCCGCCACAGCACCACGCCGAGCAGCACCACGATCAGGCCGGCGCCGACCAGCCCGAGCTCCTCCCCCGCGACGGTGAAGACGAAGTCGGTGTGCTGCTCGGGCACGAAGCCGGCGCGGGTCTGGGACCCGTCGAACAGGCCCTGCCCGAAGACGCCCCCGTTGCCGACCGCGATCCGGGCCTGCTCGACGTTGTAGCCGGCGCCCCGCGGGTCCAGGCTCGGGTCGGTGAAGGCGAGGAACCGGTCGACCTGGTACTCCTCCAGGAAGCCGCTGGCCACGGCGAACGCGGCCACCCCGACGCCGCCGGCCGCCAGCGCGGCCAGCCAGATCCGGTGGGCCCCCGACGCGGCGACCACGCCGAAGACGGTCGCGGTCAGCACCAGCATCGTGCCCAGGTCGGGCTGGGCGAGGATCAGCACCGCCGGCACGGCGGCGACGGTCAGCATCAGCAGCACGTCGACGGTCCCCACGCGGTCGCGCCAGCGGCCCTCGTGGCGCTCCGCGACGACCAGCGCCATGCCGACCACCACCGCCAGCTTCGCCAGCTCCGACGGCTGCAGGGAGAGCCCGCCGATCATCAGCCACGAGCGGGAGCCGTTGACGGTGCTGCCGGCGACCAGCACCAGGACCAGGCCGAGCACCGAGAGCAGGTAGGCCACCGGCGCCAGGATCCGGACCCAGCGGTGGTCGGTCGCGGCCACCGCCGCCATCAGCGCCAGGCCGATGCCGAGGTTGAGCACCTGCTTGGCCAGGAACGCCTTCGGGTCGCCGCCGGTGAGGTCGTCCCTGTTGACGGTCGCCGACCAGACCAGCAGGCAGCCCAGTACGCCGAGCAGCGTGACCGAGCCGAGCAGCACCCAGTCCAGGTCGGCCCAGCGGCGCAGCAGGACGCGCCGGGAGACGCCGCTGCGCTGGATGGTCGGACGCTGGTTCATTCCTTCTCCTCCCGGGCGGGCGGCAGGATCGAGCCGTCGCGCCCGAACCGGGGCAGCGCGTCGGACTGGGTGACGCCGGGGATCAGCGTCGCGGCCGGGTCGACCTCGGCGCCGTCGACGCCGTACAGCGCCTCCCAGATCGCCCGGACCCCGTCACCGGTCGAGCCGGAGCCGGTGCCGCCCTGGCTGATCATCATCACCACGACGTAGTCGTCGGTGTAGGAGGCGACCCAGCCGGTCGACTGCTTGCCGTAGACCTCGGCGGAGCCGGTCTTGGCCCGGATCTGCACCTGGTCCAGCGGGAAGCCGCCGAGCTTCCAGGACATGGTGCCGACGCGGCTGACGCCCTTGAGCGCCTCGTCGATGTAGGTGAGCACCGAGTCGGGCAGGCCGACGTCGCCGGCCTTGACGGGCTTGATCCGCCGGATCACCTTGCCCTCCGGCGAGACGACCGCCTTGCCGACCCGCGGCTCCCACAGGGTGCCGCCGTTGGCCAGCGCCGCGTAGGCGCGGGCGAGCTGGAGCGGGGTGACGATGGTGTCGCCCTGGCCGATCGCGAAGTTCGCCGCGTCGCCCTGGCGGTAGTAGTTGCCCTCGATGCAGAACTCGCGGGCGAACCGGTAGACGAAGTCGCTGGTGTCGGCGTCCTGCGGCTTCCCCGAGATGCCGCAGTAGTAGTCCTTCATCGACCGGTAGTAGGCGCGCTTCCACTTCCGGTCCGCGATCCGGCCCGACGCCTCGCCGGGCAGGTCGATGCCGGTGCGGGAGCCGAAGCCGAAGGTCTTCGCCTCCGCGACCAGCGGGTCCTTGGCGTCGACGTCGGCGGGGTCGGAGCCGTACTGGGCCCAGTACCGCATCCCGATCTGGAAGAAGAAGGTGTTGCAGGAGACCTCGAGCGCCCGGGCGAAGCTGATCGAGCCGTAGGCGGCGGACTCGTGGTTGTGGAAGTCGCGGTTGCCGATCCGCACCGCCGACGGGCAGCCGAGCACGGTGTCGGTGCCGTAGCCGTTGGTCAGCGCGCCCGCGGTCATGAACGGCTTCCAGGTCGAGCCGGGGGCGAACTGGCCCTGGAACGCGCGGGCCAGCAGCGGGGTGCCGGCCGCCTCGGAGTAGAGCCGCTCCAGCTGCGCGGAGGTGATCCCGCCGACCCAGACAGACGGGTCGTACGTCGGCTGGCTGGCCATCGCCACGATCCGGCCGGTGTCGACCTCCATCACCACGGCGGCGCCGGAGTCGGCCTCGAAGTTGCGCTTGGTGACCGGGTCGCGGGTGGCGCGGGCGATGCTGATCATCTCGTGCAGCTGCTTCTCGACGACGCCCTGCACCTTGGCGTCGATCGAGGTGACCAGGGTGTCGCCGGGCTGCGAGGCGAGGTCGGAGACGTCCCCGAGCACCTGGCCCTTGGAGTTCACCGCGACCCGCTGGTAGCCGGGTTGGCCGCGCAGCCAGGCGTCGTACGTCTTCTCCACGCCGGAGCGGCCGACCACCGACGCGCCGTTGACCGAGCTGTCGCCGTCCCGCTCGGCGGCGTCGAGCTCGTCGGAGGTGATCGGGCTCAGGTAGCCGAGCAGGTGGGCGGCGTTGATCCCGTACGGCGAGGGGTACTCCCGCACGCTCTGCTGGTCCACGATCACGGCCGGGAAGTCCTCGGGCTGCTCGGAGATCCGCAGCGCCTGCTCCTGGCTGATCCCGCTGGCGATCGGCACCGGCTGGTAGGGCGAGCCGTTCCAGCAGCGGCCGGGGATCGCGTCCTCGGTGCCGCAGAGCACCAGGCTCCGCTCGATCGCCCGCGGCCTGAGGTCCAGCACCCGGCCGACCCGGCGCAGCACCGCCCGGCGCTCGCTGTCGGCGTACCGGTTCAGCAGCGTGGTGTCGACGGTGACCACGTAGGTCAGCCGGTTGGTCACCAGCGGGCGGCCCATCGCGTCGACGATCAGGCCGCGCTGGGGCTGGACCACGATGTCGCGGATCGACTGCGAGGCGGCGCGCCCCTGGTAGTCCTCCCCGGAGACGACCTGGAGGTAGTACAGCCGCGTGCCCAGGGTGGCCAGCAGCGAGAAGACCAGCGCCTGGATGACGATCAGGCGCAGCCGGCTGCGCTGGCCGCTGGACGCGCGCGGCGCCGTTCCCTCCGACCCGCTCACAGCACCATCCGCCGGGCGGGCGGGCGCGGCGTGACGCGGCCCGCGTCGGTCGAGCCCATCGCCGCGACGCGGCCGGTCACCCAGAACATCGCGGGCACCACCAGCAGCGCCGCGAGGGTGTCCATCGCGACCGCCATCAGCACGGTGCCGAGCAGGACGCCGAACTCCGTCGCCGGGTCGGCGAGGACCACGCCGGTGAGCGCGAACACCGAGTTGCCGACGAACGAGCCGCCGGCGGCCGCGGCGAGGGCGACGCCGAGGCCCGGGCGGCGCCCGGTGGCGCCGGGACCGGACTGGAAGTCGTGGCTGAGCCGCCCCACCACGTAGCCCACGACGCCGAGCGCCAGCGCCCAGCGTCCGGCGACGTGGTCCGCGGGCGGCGCCAGGTCGAGCAGGAGGCCGGCGAAGAAGCCGACGAGGGTGGCGAACCGGGTGTCCTGGGCGAGCCCGGTGGCGACCACCACCAGCAGCACCAGCCCCGGCACCACGCCGGTGCCGGCGTCCGGCCACCCCATCCGCGGCAGCACGCTCACCTGCGCGACGAGGGCCAGCACGATCGCGACCATGGTCACGGCCAGCCGGGCCGGGCCCCTCATCGGGCGCTCCCCTCGCCCGAGGCGCCGCGCAGGCTGCCGTCGGCCTCGATCACGCGGTCCTCGGTGCCGGACGGTACGACGACGCCGACCAGGTCGAGGGCGGTGAAGTCGACCACCGGCTCCAGGACCGCGCGGTAGCTGGTGTCGCGGACCGACTCGAAGACCCGCGTGACGCGGCCGATCGGGACGCCGGCCACGTAGGGCGATCCGCCCTCGCTGCCCCAGGTGAGCACGGTCTGGCCGGCGCGCGGCTGGACGGCCTCGTCGAGCAGCTCCAGGTCGAGCGTGCCGTCCTCGCCGGGCGCGCCGCGGCCGTGCACGAAGCCGAGCTCGGCGTTGTCGCCGACCCGGCCGCCGACGGTCGACTCGCGGTCGACGATGAGCAGCACCGTGGCGGTGTGCGCGGTCACCGAGGTGACCCGGCCGACGAGGCCGGCGTCGTTGACCACCGTCATGTCCGGGTGCAGGCCCGAGGTGGCGCCGGCGTCGATGGTGACCGTGTTGGAGAAGGACTGGGCGGAGCCGACCGCGATCACCCGGGCCGGCAGCAGCGCGTAGCCGGTGTCGCCGGCCATCGCGCGCAGCCCGTCCAGCTCGGCGAGCCGCGCGTCGTCGTACCCGGCCTTGGCGAGCTGCTGCTCCAGGGCCGTGTTGCGGTGCTCGAGCTCGGCGACCTCCTCGCGGAGGGAGTCGTTGGTGCGCAGCGCGCCGGTCAGGTCCAGCACCGGGCCGAGCACGGTGTCGACCGCCGCCTCCGCCGGCCCCAGCACCTCCCCGACGACGCGGCGGACCGGGTCGACCGGCGAGGCGTCGCCGCCGGCGCGGTCGACCACCATCAGCGTGACGGCGGCGAGCACCAGGGTGGCCACCAGCGAGCGGGAGGGCAGCCCGCGGCCGGGCCGGCGCTGCTGCGGGGTCAGCCGGCGCTCGGGGCCGGCGGCCGGGCCCGGGGCGTCGGTCCCGTCGATGATCCGGTCGGGCCGGCGCGGGGGCATCGTGTCGAGGGTCATGCCTCAGAACCGCCGCGGGTTGGTGACCAGGACCTGCTGCAGCGCCTCGAACTCCTCGACGCAGCGGCCCGCGCCGAGCGCGACCGAGATGAGGGGGTCCTCGGCGACGTGGACGGGCATCCCCGTCTCGTGGCGGATCCGCTCGTCGAGGCCGCGCAGCAAGGCGCCGCCGCCGGTGAGCACGATGCCGCGGTCCATGATGTCGCCGGCCAGCTCGGGCGGGGTCTGGTCGAGGGTGACCCGGACCGCGTCGACGATGTCGTGCAGCGGCTCGTCGAGCGCCTGCCGGATGTCGGCGCTGGTCACCGTCACGGTGCGCGGCAGCCCGCTGACCATGTCCCGGCCGCGGATCTCGCCCTCGGGCTCGCCGGGCCGCGGGAACGCCGAGCCGAGGGTCATCTTGACCTGCTCGGCGGTGCGCTCGCCGAGCATCAGCCCGTGCTCCTTCTTCATCCACGCCACGATCGCGTGGTCCAGGGTGTCGCCGGCGGTGCGGATCGACAGGCTGGTGACGATGCCGCCGAGCGAGATCACCGCGACCTCGGTGGTGCCGCCGCCGACGTCGACGATCATGTTGCCGGTGGCCTGGTGGACCGGGAGGCCGGCGCCGATCGCGGCGGCCATCGGCTCCTCGACGACGTAGACGCGGCGGGCGCCGGCCTGGTAGCCGGCCTCCTTGACCGCGCGCTGCTCGACCGGGGTGATCGAGCTCGGCACGCAGATCACCATCCGCGGCTTGGCGAAGTAGCGGCGCCGGTGCACGCGCGCGATGAAGTGGCGCAGCATCTGCTCGGTCGCCTCGAAGTCGGCGATCACGCCGTCGCGCAGCGGGCGCAGCGCGGTGATGTTGTCCGGCGTACGGCCCAGCATCTGCTTGGCCTCGTGGCCGACCGCGATCACCTCGCCGGTGCCGTCGTTGATCGCGACCACGCTCGGCTCGTCCAGGAGCACGCCGCGGCGGCGCACGTAGACCAGGGTGTTCGCCGTGCCGAGGTCGACGGCCATGTCCCGCCCGATGATGGAGTTCGCCCTCACGCGTGCCCTCGCAAACCCTTGCCGGCCCCACGGGGTGGGTCCGTTGGCACGCTCTGGGGAAGCCGGTCCGCTCGCACGGTCCGGGGAGGCCGAGCGGGCGTGCCGATCCGACTGCCTCCGCTCGGAGCCTAAGAAACCGGGGGCGGTGATCCGCGCAGACACGCGGGAGCGGGGTGGGTGGGGCGGGCCTCAGTGGGTGGCGGCGGAATCACCGGTCGACCGGTGATTCGGTTGCTTGACAGGCGTTGCAGCGCCCGTCAAGCAACCGAACCGCCTGTCCGGTGTGACGCAGGTGCAGCCTGAGGCACACGACCCGAGGGGCCGGCGCCCCGGGCGCGGCGTCAGAGGTTCGGGAACCAGAGCGCGATCTCGCGCTCCGCGGACTCCGGCGAGTCCGACCCGTGCACCAGGTTCTCGCGGTTCGACAGCGACAGGTCGCCGCGGATGGTGCCGGGGGCCGCCTTGCGGCCGTCGGTGGCGCCGTTGAGCGCGCGGACGACCTCGATCGCCTCGTCGCCCTCGAGCACCATCGCCACGAGCGGGCCGCTGGTCACGAAGGCCCGCAGCGGCGGGTAGAAGTCCCGCTCCACGTGCTCGGCGTAGTGGGCGTCGGCGTCGTCGCCGGTGATGGTGCGCAGCTCCATCGCCACCAGCGACAGGCCCTTCGCCTCGAACCGGGAGAGCACCTCGCCGACGAGCCCACGGCGGACGGCGTCGGGCTTCAGCAGGACCAGCGTTCGTTGGGTCACGGCGCGACCCTATCGCCGCCGGGTACGGCGGCCCTAACCCGTCCGCGCCCTCCCGGACCGACCCCGGCGGCTCACCGGCGGCTCAGCGAGCGAGTGATGACCTCGTTGGCCGACCGCTGGAACGACGTCACGATCGCCTCGAGGGTCAGCTCGCGCAGCGCCGCGAGGGTCTGCTCGACCCGCTCGGCCTCGTCCCGGGAGAGGCGCTGGCTGCGCAGCGGCACCAGCACGTCCGCGCGGAGGACGTCGGTCAGCTCCTCGGCGAGGGCACCCATGTGGCGCGAGATCGCCAGCGCCGCACCGCGCACGCCCTCGACCGGGATGTCGAGGTCGAGCAGCCGCATGGTCACGTCGAAGCCGTGCGCCGGGGTGTAGCGAGGCCCGCGGTCGGTGTCGGTGCGCCGCAGCATCCCGATCTCCTCGATCAGGGCCAGGTCCTCGTCGCTCAGCCGCCGCCCGGCGTGCTCGTCGAGCTGGCGGCGACTCAGGTCCTGCGGCCCCGACGCGGTCCAGGAGGCGAGCATCGCCCGCCGCACGGCGAGGTCCTCGATCCGGGACCCGGGCGGGAGCGAGGAGAGATACCCCTCGATCGACTGCAGCGAGAACCCATGGCCCTGGAGCGCGCGGACCATCTCCAGGCGGGCGAGGTGCTCCTCGCCGTACCAGGCCATCCGGCCGCGACGCTCGGGCGGCGGGATCAGCCCGAGGCTGGCGTAGTACCGCGTGGTGCGCACCGTCAGACCGGCCGCCGCCGACAGCTCGTCGACGGACATCAGGCGCTCCTCGTCCGATTCGGACCGCGACACGGCACTCATGACTGTCACAGTAGGGCTGTGACAGTGGGGTGGCAACGCGCCACTTCGCGTGGCGACGGCGTACGTCGTGCAGAACGCCACTTGACGGACGTCACATCGATCGGGACAGTTGGATTGTGACAGTTCAACTGTCATCGACGCTGCCTGCGTGGCAGGTGCGGTCGAGCATCGCCATCACCACCGATGACACCCGAGAGGCCACCCGATGACCGACACCCTCACCGTCCGCGCCGAGATCGAGGAGGACCTCGCGGGTCTCACGATGCCGGCCGCGTTCGCCCGCACCGTCGCCGAGCGCGGCGACGCCCCGGCGTACTCCGACAAGGTCGGCATCGACATCCCCGCGGGTGGCTACGCGCCCGGCTGGCGCACGGTGACCTGGTCGCAGCTCGGGGAGCGCGCCCACGACGGTGCCGCCGCGCTGATCGAGGCCGGTGTCCAGCCCGGCGACCGCGTCGCCATCATGGCCGGCAACCGGATCGAGCACGTCGTCGCCGACCTGGCCGCGATGCACGCCGGCGCGGTGTCGATGTCCATCTACAACACGCTCTCGGTCGAGCAGGTCACCTACGTGGCGGGCCACGCCGAGCCGACCGTCGTCATCCTCGAGTCCGACGACCACCTCGCACGGTGGCAGCAGGCGCTGGCGGCGAGCTCGTCGGTGCGCACGGTCGTCGTGATCGACGCGGCCGCGCCCGAGGGCGACGCCCGGTTCGTGGGCTGGGAGGCGTTCCTGGCCGCGGGCGCCGCCCACCGGGCCGAGGCCCCGACCGCGGTCACCGACCGGGTGGCGGGCGTCTCCCCCGCCGACCCGCTGACGATCCTCTACACCTCCGGCACCACCGGGAACCCGAAGGGCGTGGTGCTCACCCACCAGGCCGTCCTCTACGAGTGCAGCTGCTCGCTACGGACCGCCGGGCTCACCGGCGAGAACATCTTCATCTCCTACCTGCCCTTCGCCCACATCGCGGAGCGGACCCTGGGGATGTACATCCCCCAGATCCACGGCGCCGACGTCCACCTCATCGCCGACCCCGCGCTGCTGCTCGGCGCGCTCGGCGAGGTCCACCCGACGCGCTTCTTCGGCGTGCCGCGGGTCTGGGAGAAGATCAAGACCGGCGTCTCGGCGAAGCTGGCCGCCGAGACCGACCCCGAGAAGCGGGCGCAGGTCGAGGCCGCGCTCGCCACCGGCCTCGAGTACGTCGAGGCGCAGCAGTTCGGAAGCACCCCGTCGGCGGAGCTGTCCGCGCGGTTCGAGGCGGTCGACGGTGCCCTGCTCGGCTTCCTGCGTGCGCTGCTCGGCCTGGACCGCTGCGAGTGGGCGGCCTCGGCCGCGGCGCCGATGCCGGTCGAGGTCGCGCGCTTCTTCGCCGGCCTGGGGATCCGGATCTACGACGTCTACGGGATGACCGAGACCTGCGCCGCCGTCACCGCGTGCGGCCCCGACCAGTTCCGGCTCGGCACGGTGGGCCGGGCGCTGCCCGGCATCGAGATCGCGATCGCCGACGACGGCGAGATCCTGGCCCGGGGCCCGGTGACATCCGACGGCTACTACCGCCAGGAGGACGCCACCCGCGAGCTGATCGACGACGACGGCTGGGTGCACACCGGCGACATCGGCGAGCTCGACGAGGACGGGTTCCTCAAGGTGGTGGACCGGAAGAAGGAGATGATCATCACCTCTTCCGGGAAGAACATCGCGCCGTCGAACATCGAGAACCGGCTCAAGGAGTCGCCGATCATCGGCCACGCGCTGGTCTACGGCGAGGGCCGACCGTACGTCGTCGCGGTGCTCACCCTCGACCCCGAGATCGCGCCGATCGTGGCCGCGCGGGCCGGCATCGACGCCGACGTGGCGAGCGACATGGCGCAGCTGGCCCAGCACCCGGCGATGCTCGGGATGGCTCAGCAGGCCGTCGACGCGGCCAACGAGCGGCTCTCGCGCCCCGAGCAGGTGAAGTCCTTCCGGCTGCTGCCGGTCGAGTGGACCGCGGAGTCCGAGGAGCTGACCCCGACCCTGAAGCTCAAGCGCCGGGTCGTGCACGCGAAGTACGCCGACGTGCTGGACGGGCTCTACTCCTGAGCGGCCGGCCACGATCGGAACCGCACCCCCGCGCGGTCAGGGGACGGCGGGTTCGTTGACCGCAGGCGTCGGGTCGGCTGTGGGGCGGCCCGGCGCCCGCCCGCCGGGCAGGCAGGCGGCGAGTGGGGCGGCGAGGTCGCCGCGAGGTCCGACGACGACGTCCCCCAGCCCCAGCCACCCGGCCAGGCGGCGGAGCTCGACCGCGAGCTCCGCCGCCGTCGTCTCCGGGGCGTGCGGCTCCGCGAAGGCGCCCTGGACCATCAGGACCCCGGCCGCGCGGTCGGCCTTGAGGTCGACCCGGGCCACGATCCGGTCGCCGAGCAGGAACGGCAGGACGTAGTAGCCGTGCACCCGCTTGTGCGCGGGCACATAGATCTCGATCCGGTAGAAGAAGTCGAAGAGCGCCTCGGCGCGGGCCCGCTCCCACACGACGGGGTCGAACGGGCTGAGCAGGGCGCGCGCGGCGACGCGCCGCGGCAGCCGCGCCTCGGCGTGCAGGTACGCCGGCCGCGACCAGCCCTCGACGGCGACCGTCTCCAGCTCCCCGGCCTCGACCAGCCGCGCCACCGCGGCGGCGGTCTCGTCGGTGCGCATCCGGTAGTAGTCGGCGAGGTCGCGCACGGTGGCGACGCCGTGGCTGCGCGCGGCCCGGCGCACCAGCTCGTCGTGCGCGTCGGCCGCGGGCAGCGCCGCCGCCTCGACGTGCTCGGCCGGGATCACGCGCTCGGGGAGGTCGTAGACCACCTCGAACTGGCGGGTGCGGCCGGCGATGGCGAGGTCGCCGGTGCGGTAGAGGATGTCCAGCGCCTTGCGTGCCGCGGACCAGTTCCAGCCCCAGTGGTCCCGGCTGCGCGGGCTGCCGTCGTCCAGCGCGCTGGCGGGCAGCGCGCCGCGGTCGGTGATCTCGGCGAACAGCTCCTTCTTCAGGCCGTGGTCCACGTCGCGCCACCAGCCGAAGTTCTGCTCCCGGTAGCGCTCCATCCGGAACCGCATCACCGGCCACAGGTCGACCGGCATGTAGGCCTGGACGTGCGCCCAGTACTCCACCAGGCGCCGGGTCCGGCGCTGCGTCGTCGAGGTCTGGGCGGCCCGGTGCAGCAGTCCCGTGTCGTAGGGCCCCATCCGCGAGTAGAGCGGCATGTAGTGGGCCCGCTGGAGCACGTTGACGCTGTCGACCTGGAGCACTCCGGTGCGGTCGACGGCGCGGCTCAACGTCCGCATCGTCGGCGTCGCGTGCGCCGGGTCGGCGAAGCCCTGGGCGGCCAGCGCGATGCGCCGCGCCTGGGCGAGGGAGAGGGACTGCACCGATCCGGACCGCACGGTGCTCACCCTAGGCGGGGGCACCGACCTCGACCGACCGGGGCGCGTGCGGCGTCCCGCCCACGCCAGGGTCGCGAAGGTGCATGCTGGGACGGGACCGACGCAGGAGGTGACCGGGGTGCTCAGGTGGATCCAGGCCGCGCTCTACGACCGCTCGGAGCGTGCGTCGGAGGACGCGGGACTCCGGGACGAGCGGCACCGGCTGCTGGCGGGGGCGCACGGCGTGACGGTCGAGGTCGGAGCTGGGACGGGCCTCAACCTCGCGCACTACTCCCCGGAGGTGGACCGCCTGGTGCTGGTCGAGCCGGACCGACACATGGCGCGGCGGCTGCGGCGGCGCGCCGCGGAGCTCGGGGTGTCGGCGGAGGTGCTCGACGCCATGGCGGAGGACCTCCCCCTCCCCACGGACTCCGTCGACACCGCGGTGGTGACCTTCGTGCTCTGCAGCGTCCCCGACCCGGCCGCCGCCCTGCGCGAGGTCGCACGGGTGCTGCGCCCCGGCGGGAGTCTGCTGTTCGCCGAGCACGTCCGGTCCGCGGAGCCGGAGCTCGCGGCGCGGCAGGACCGCGAGCCGTTCCCCTACCGGTGGCTCGGGTGCCACCCGAACCGGGAGACGCTCCGGACCATCACGGAGTCCCCGCTCGTCGTCGAGGAGGTCGCCCACGGCGAGGTGCCGCGGGCACCGGAGCTGGAGAGACCGATGGTCCTCGGCGTGGCCCGGCTGCCCGAGCGCTGACGGGGCGCCGGTGGTTTCGAGGCTCGCAAGCTCGCACCTCAACCACCGGCGGCCTCACTCGATCTCGACGAGCTTCTCCCGGACGGCGTACATGACGGCCTCCATGCGCGAGTGCAGCTGGAGCTTCTCCAGCATGTTGCGCACGTGGTTCTTCACGGTGTTCTCGCTGATCGCGAGGCGGTGGGCGACCTCGCGGTTGCTGAGCCCCTTGGCCACCAGCCGCAGCACCTCGAGCTCGCGCTCGGTCAGCTTCAGCGCCGGGCCCTGCGCGCGCTCGGGCGACGACATGGACTTGAACTCGGTGATCAGCTTGGTCGCCATCGAGGGGCTGATCAGGGACTGGCCGTCGGCGACCACCCGGATGCCCTGCGCGACCTCCTCGATCGAGGAGTCCTTGAGCAGGTAGCCCGAGGCGCCGCTCTTCACGGCCTCGTAGAGGTCGGCCTCCTCGTCGGAGACGGTCAGCATGATGATCTTGGTGGTCGGCACGGCCTCCTTGATCCGCAGGCAGGAGGCGATGCCGGACTGCTTGGGCATCCGCACGTCGAGCAGGACCACGTCCGGCACGGTGCTGATCGCCAGCTCGACGCCGCGGGCGCCGTCGTCGGCCTCGCCGACGACCTCGATCCCCGGCTCGATCCCGAGCAGCATCGTGAGGCCGCGCCGGAACAGCTCCTGATCGTCGACGACCAGGACGCGCGTCGCTTCGTCCGCGGACGCGGACGAGGCGCCGCCTGCCGGAGGAGTGCCGTTCACCACAGGCGAATCATGGCACGAGCCCCCGGCAGGCCGTGGGAGGTCCTCAGGCCTCGGCCTCCCCGAGCTCCAGTGAGATCACGCCGTAGTCGTAGCCACGGCGCCGGTAGACGACCGACGGACGCTCGTTCTCCTTGTCCACGAACAGGTAGAAGTCGTGGCCGACCAGCTCCATCTCGTAGAGGGCCTGGTCCAAGGTCATCGCGCTCGCGGCGTGGGTCTTCTCTCGGACGACCAGCGGTCCGTCACCGGTGACGGTGATCGGTCCGACCTGCCGCTCCTCCACCCCGTCCGCGGCCGGGGCGTTGCCGTTGACCAGGTCCTCGACGCGCTCCGGGGAGAGCGACTGACCCATCGACGCGGGGGTGCGGCGGCCACGGTGCACCCGGCGGCGGTCGGCCGCCCGACGCATCTGACCGGCCATCTTGTCCAGGGCGAGGTCGAGGGCGCCCATCTTGTCGTCGGCCGCGGCCTCGGCGCGGATCACCGGTCCCTTCGAGAACGCCGTGAGCTCGACGTGGACCGCGCGGTCGTGCTGGCGCGGGTTGGGCTCACTGTCCACCTCCACGTGTACCCGGATGATCCGGTGATCGTGCTTCTCGAGCCTCGACAGCTTGTCCGCGCAGTGCTCGCGAAAGCGCTCCGAGATCTCGCAGTGCCGTCCGGTGACCACAACGTCCATCAGTGACCTCCATGTGTTGGGTTGATGGGTTCAATCAGTCGCCGCACGCCGAATGGCGTGTGGCCGGGGAAAAGTCGAAGGGGCCGTACGTCGGCCGTGCCGTCCTCAGCGGTGCGCTACCAGGTCCGGGCGTCGACAGGGCGGGTGCGCGTGGCCGGCCGCGGGCAGCACGAAGGAGGCCTCGATGGCGACCTGAGAGGCGAAGCGGTCGTCGAGCGCGCTGCGGCAGTCACCACGCAGCGCCTCGGGGGTTCTGTGCGTGCGGCCGCAAGCGGGGGGCGCGAAGGCGACCTTGAGAGCGAAGCGGTCGTCGAGCGCCCCCCGCGCAGCGGACGCTCCACAGAACCCCCGAGGTGGAGTCCGCTCGGCCGACCTGGTCTTCGTCCCCACACCCGCCTGCTGAGGCGCCCGCAGCTTCTTGCCACTACTGACCTTCTCCCGGCTTCGCCCACATCTGGTGGTCGGGCCGAGGCAGGACTTACGACTAAGCCGCACCGTGATCATCTCCACCGGACCGGAGTCCGGGTTCGACTTACGTGGACCGTTTCGCCTGCGACTGGCATCGGCTTGTCGCTCGACTCGCGGGTATCCGCGCGTCTCTGCGACGCAACCACGGACCCGAGCGGACTCCATACACAGACGTTAGTTGGTCGGCATTCCGGAGGAAAGGTCTGGACCAGATCCGTGCGTCACACACGGCCGATTCTCAGGTCGCGGGGCGCCTCTCCGTGGCCGCGACCACGGCGATCCCCCGCACCCGTACGCCGGCCGCCTCGAGTGCCCGCTGCGCCTCCCGCGCGGTGGCGCCGGTGGTGATCACGTCGTCGCACAGCACCACGTGCGCCGCCGCGCCGGACCAGCGCCCCAGCGCCCGGCTGGGGCAGGCCATCGACCGGGCGAGGTTGGCCGCCCGGGCGCCGGCGTCGAGTCCGGCCTGGTCGCGGACGCCGGGGCGGACGCGCAGCAGGGAGGCGACCGCGGCGGGGCGTCCGGCGGCGGTGAGGTGCGCGGCGGCGCGGCGCACCATCCAC
>NZ_JBEGDJ010000054.1:0-27418 GCF_040191335.1 Nocardioides sp. YIM 152588
GCCCGGGGCGGCGCCGCGTCCGCCGGCGCCACGGCCCCGCAGGCGACCGCCGTGGTCGCCGCCAGTGCGGTCAGCGCGGCCGCGATCCCGCGCGCCGAGTACGCCATGTGTGCCTCCTCCGAGTCGGGGCCCTCCCGGAGAGACAACGCCAGAATGTGGCGGACGTCACGTTCTCGGCGTCAGAGCGCCTCCACGTTGCGCGCCAGGTGCTCGCTCGTGTGCCGGACGGCGACCCCGATGAACGGCTTCACCGCCGCGGCCATCGCCCGCCCCGCCGGGCCGCCCGGCAGCGCGTAACTGATCCACGCCTCGACCCGGCAGCGGTCGTCGCCGAGGTCGGTGAAGGTCCAGCGCTGGGTGTTCTGGATCCCCTCGACCGAGGTGATCTCGATGTAGCGGTCCTTCTCCCACGCGGTGCACTCCAGCCGGGAGGTCAGGGAGATCCCGACCTTCATCACCCCCTCGTAGGTGGCGCCGACGCCGCTCAGCTGGTCGGTGACGGGTTCGATCCGGTGCAGGCCGTAGAGCCACTCCTTGGTGCGGGTGAAGTCGTCGACGTAGGAGAAGACGACGCCCACCGGAGCGTCGATCTCCAGGCTGTGCTCGACGACACTGGCCACCGCTGCCCGGCCCGCTCAGTCGGCGTGGCCGACGGCGCCCGGCACCGCGTCCACCAGGTCGTGGGCCATGCCGTGCTCGCGGCGCAGCCGGGCCAGCTCGCGGTCGCGCGCCAGGTAGCCACGGGAGGTGACCTCCTCCCGGCCGAACAGCCGCAGGCGGGCCTGGTCGGCGAGCGCCAGGCCCGGCCGGAGCGCGCGCACGACGTGCTTCGCGCCGCCGTCCGGGATCGCCAGCGAGTCCGCCGCCTCGTCGCCGAGGAAGACCCGCGACATCCCGTACATCAGCCGCCGGGCGACGTTCTGGCGCAGCCGCTCCGGCCCGACCAGCAGGGTCGCCAGCTGCGGCGCCAGGTAGTCCTCGGTGAGCGCCCGGACGAAGTCGCGGCTGTAGTCGTCGGGGCCGGGAGAGGTCAGGTGGTAGAGCTCCTCGATCGCGACCTGGTCGGCCTCGGAGGCCGGGTTGAGGGCCTCCCCGACGCCGATCACGTGCCCGACGTAGCGCCACAGGTGGTAGATGTCCTCGAGCTCGTCCGGGCGCAGCCGCACCCCGAGCTGCGCCATCGCCGCCAGCGAGATGTGGCCGAACTCGGCGAGGGTGAACGCCATGTAGGGCTGCGGCACCGGCACCCCCCACGCCTCGAGGTCCCACTCGGCGTGGGCGTTGACGTGGCGACGGACGTGCGCGTGGATCAGGCGCACCCGGACCGTGTGCGCGAACCCGCGCCCGCCGATCTCCATCCCGCCGGGCCGGACGACCTCCGAGAGCCACTCCCCGACCTCGATCGACCGGACGGCCGGCTGGTGGCCGTAGCGGCCGGTGAGCAGCAGCGGCTTGGCGGCGATCCAGTTGTCCGCTCCGGCCAGCAACGAGGCGGCCCCGAGCACCAGGCCCCACTGGGCGCTGTAGCGGACCAGCACGTCCGCGGCCCGGTCCAGCCGCTCCCGCTCGAGCCACCCGGGCTCGGTGGTGATCTGGTGCAGCAGCGCGATGGCCGAGTCCGGCGGATCCACGACCGCCGACGCGCTCTTCTCCACGATGGCGCGCACCGCGCGCAGCGAGGCGCCCCGCTCGGTCGGGTCGTCGACGACCGCGTCGGCCAGCGGGTCCGCCTGCCACATCCCCGCCAGCCAGGCGCGGCCGACGTCGCCGTACCGCTCGACCGCCAGGTCGGCGTTCGGCAGCGCGGTGGGGGCCTGGGACCGGACCGACATCGGAGCGACTCCTGCTCGGGCACGAACAGCGGGACTGTGACAGTGAGGATGACACGCACACCCACACGACGTCACCGAAAGGATTCAACCCCGGCGCCGCGGGCCCCGGTGCGGGGCCTCCGCCTACGGTGGGGGCCATGGAAGCCGCGACGGTCCTGGTGACCGGTGCCACCGGGTTCGTCGGACGCCGCCTGACGGCCGCCCTGACCGACGCCGGCGTCACCGTCCGGGCGATGACCCGCCGCCCCGACGAGTACGACGGCCCCGGCACCGCCGTCGCCGGCGACGTCGGCGACCCGGAGTCGCTGGCGACGGCGCTGGCCGGCGTGGACGTCGCCGTCTACCTCGTGCACTCCCTGGACCAGGCCGACTTCGAGGCCCGCGACGCCGAGGCGGCGCGCAACTTCGCGCGAGCCGCCGCCGACGCGGGGGTGCGCCAGATCGTCTACCTGGGCGGCCTCGGCGCCGACGACACGGACCTCTCCCCGCACCTGCGCTCGCGCCGGGAGGTCGAGTCGCTGCTCGGCTCGGCCGGCGTCCCGGTGACGGTGCTGCGGGCCGCCATCGTGGTCGGTCACGGCGGTATCTCGTGGGAGCTGACCCGACAGCTCGTGAAGAACCTGCCGGCGATGGTGGTGCCGAAGTGGACCGAGACCCGCACGCAGCCGATCGCGCTGGACGACGTGGTGCGCTACCTCGTCGGGGTGATCGGCGACGAGCGGACCTTCGACCAGGTGTACGAGATCGGCGGGCCCGAGGCGATGACCTACCTGGACATGCTGCGCGTGGCCTCCGAGGTGGCGTCGGGGCGGTCGGTGCCGATCATCTCGGTCCCCGTGCTGACGCCGCGCCTGTCGTCGTACTGGTTGGCGCTGGTGACCGACGTCGACGTGACCACCGGGCGCAACCTGATCGAGTCGATGGGCACCGAGGTGGTCGTCGAGGACGGCCACCGGATCCGGGATGTCGTGCCCGGCGACCCGCTGCCCTATGCCGAGGCGGTGCGCCGCGCGCTGGCCGAGCGGCTGGCGGAGGGGCTGGGCGTCTGAGGGTCCGGCCGGTCAGCCGAAGAGGTAGGGCAGCACGAAGAGCATCGCCACCGACCACGTGCAGTGGGTCAGGATCGGCGCCAGGATGCCGCCCGAGGCCCGCCGCTGCAGGCCGACCAGTACGCCGAGCAGCACGGCCGCGAACGCCAGCATCACGTTGCCGGTGGCCAGCGTCGCGACGACGTACGCCACGCTGGTCCAGACCACCGGGTGCCGGGTGACGGCGGCGTACAGCGCCCCGCGGAAGAACAGCTCCTCGGCGATCCCGTTGGCCACGGTGATCAGCAGGAGCAGCGGCAGCGACCCCTCGTCGGCGAAGTCCAGCACCGCGCTCACCTGACGGTCCAGCCAGGGGATCTCGCGGACGACCAGCCCACCGACGAGGAAGAGCGCGGCCAGCGCCAGCCCGACCAGCACGGGCGCGACCACGGGCCGGATCAGGTGGTCGCCGTCGCGGGGGTGGGCGATCCGCCCCAGGTGCAGCGGCCCGGAGGCGAAGGCGCCGACCGTCCAGACCACCGCCACGGACAGCGTCGCGGGGTAGAACCACACGCTGCCCGGCTCGATCCGCAGGCTGACCCCGAGCATCGCGGCGCCGAGGACGATCGTGACCAGCGCGACGACCTGGCGCCGGCGCAGCACGGGCGCGGAGTCACGATGGTCGCGCGGCACCCGGTCGAACAGGGAGCGTCGGAACCATCGCTGCACCCTGCCAGCCTCTCACCACCCCGGTCGGCGCCGCGGCGAACCTCCGCAGGATCGACCTCGGGAGGCCCTCGCGAATCCTGAGGGATCCCCGACAACTTCACCCTTCCGCAAGATCCCAGTCTCAGGTCCCGGCCGTCCGCACTGTTGACCAGTTCCACCGATTCACTTGGAAGTTGAGGGTCCATGACCGATCAGTACACGCCTGCTCCGCAGCCGACCGACTACAAGGACGCGAAGGCGCAGGCCAAGGCCGCGAAGGCGTACGCCAAGGCCCAGCGCCCCTGGTTCAAGAAGAAGCGCTTCATCATCCCGATCGCGCTGGTCGTGCTGATCGTGATCGTCCAGGCGACCGGTGGCGGCGACGCCGATTCCGAGCCCGACAACTCCTCTCAGGCCTCCGGGGACAACGGCGGCTCGACCGCCGGCAAGGCCAAGGACAGCGAAACCCAGGCCAAGGCCGAGGAGAAGGCCGAGGAGAAGGCCGACGTCGGCACCACGGCCAATCCGGCCCCGCGCGGCACCGCCGTCGCCAACGAGAGCGCGAAGTACCGGGTCGACGACGTTTCCGTCCGGGACTCGCTCGGCCAGTTCGCCGACGCTCCGGCCGGTGCATACGTGGTCGTCTCGCTGACGGTTCAGAACGTCAAGGACGAGAGCATCCAGATCTCCAGCCTCGACTTCACCCTTCAGGTGAACGGCACCGAGATCGACGCATCTGACGACGCGATCTTCCTCGATGACGCGTTCGCCTACGAGGACCTCAGCCCGGGGCTCAAGAAGTCCGGCGTCGTCGTCTTCGACGTCGCCCCCAAGCACGCCGGCACGGGCGTGCTCAAGGCGCAGGCCGCACTGAGCCTCGACGAGGCGGTCTATCTCAACTTGGAGAAGTGACGGACTGCGCGCCAGCAAAGCGACGAAAGGCCCCTGCGATCCATCGCGGGGGCCTTTCGCGCACCCGCCGCGTCTCAGCGCCCGCAGATCGTCTCGTCGAGGTTCTCCCGTGCCCAGTCGCCGAGCGCGTGGAGCGCGGGCAGCAGCGCGTGGCCGGCGTCGGTGAGCGCGTAGGCGACGGCGACCGGGGGCCCGGGATCCACCGTGCGCTGGACGAGGCCGGCGCCGGTCAGCTCGGCGAGGCGGTCGGAGAGCACCGAGTCGCTGATGCCGAGGACCCGCTTGAGCTCGGCGAAGCCGGCCGGCCCGCCGCCGAGGACGCTGATCAGCATCCCGTTCCACCGCTTGCCGAGGAACTGGAAGGCGCGGGAGAGAGCGCCGTCGCAGGCGCGGACACCTGGCCCGTGCGCGGCACCACCGCCGACCGCGGGGTCGGCCGCGGCGTGGGTGCGGGGCGTCATGTGACGAGGATACCTTCGCTCCGGACTTGACTGCTACTTCTTGTTTCGAAGTACCATCGAATTGACAAGCAGCCACGTCTTCAGGAGCAGCAATGACCCTCACCGCGCTCGAGACCCTCGACGACACCGCCCGTGCCCTCCTCTTCACCGAGGCGCGCACCGCGAACTCGTTCGCCGACCGCCCCGTCACCGACGACGAGCTGCACGGCATCTGGGAGCTGACCCGCTTCGCCCCCACCATGGCCAACAGCCAGCCGCTGCGCGTCCTCTTCGTGCGCACCGACGAGGGCAAGGCCCGCCTGCTTCCCCACATCGCCGAGGGCAGCAACCGGAACAAGGCGCAGGCCGCGCCGGTCGTCGCCGTCCTCGCCTACGACGCCGACTTCCACGAGCAGTTCCGGGTCACCTTCCCCGACCGCGCCGAGATGTTCGTGAAGAGCTTCGGCGCCATGCCGGCCGAGGCCCGCGAGCCGATCTCCAAGTACAGCGCCGCGCTGGCCACCGGGCAGTTCTTCCTCGCCGTGCGGGCCCACGGCCTCGCCGCCGGCCCGATGGCGGGCTTCGACACGGCCGGCATCGACGCCGAGTTCTTCGCCGGCACGCCGTGGAAGTCGCACCTGGTCGTCAACATCGGCCACCCGGGCACGGACGCCTGGTTCCCGCGCCTGCCCCGCGTCGACGTCGCCGACGCGGTGCGCTGGGCCTGAGCCACCCCGGAGGTCGTGCCCGGCGATCAGCGGCTCAGCGCCGGTCGCCCGGCACGACCAACCGCTGCGGCCGGGCATTGGGGGCTGGTCCCCCCTCCGCGACCTCGGCCGCCCCTGCCGCCTCGGCGGCCTCGGCGGCCGGCGGGGCGAACCGCCGGGCGACCGGGCCGGCGCTGAGGCCGTGCAGGACCACGCTGAGCAGCACCGTGAGCGCGATCGCGGCGAGCGCCCACCCGGCCATCGGGTGCGCGGACTCGGCCAGCGTCTCCACGGCCAGGAGCGCGAACACCACCGAGGCCAGGCCGCGCGGGCCGAACCAGCCGAGGAACAGCACGTCGCGCCGGGGCAGCCCGGCGCCGACCAGCGCGATCGCGACCGGCGCCATGCGGAGCAGGGTCAGCGCCAGCACCGCGAAGAGCACCGCCGCGGCGTCGATGTTGGCGGCGATGATCGGCACCAGCCCGGCGCCGAAGAGGAACCACACCACCAGGGCGAGCAACTCGCCGCCAAGCTCGGGGAGCACCACCAGGCCCTCCTCGTCGGCCGCGTCCCTCGCGGCGACCCCGCTGAAGGCCACCCCGGCGACGAACGCCGCGATGAAGCCGTTCCCCTCGGCGGCCAGGGCCGAGGAGTAGGCGACGACCGCGAGCGCGAGGACGGCCAGCCGCCGAGCGCTCGACGAGGTCCAGCCGCGGCGCGTCGCCCGGTCCGTCGCCCAAGCGCCGCCCGCGCCGACGACGAGACCGGCGAGCACGCCGACGCCGAGGTCTCGCAGGGCGTCGACCACGGCCACCGACTCCGCTGACTCCGTGACGCCGAGCGCCGCAGCGCTCCCCGCGAGCGCCATGGCCACCACGGGCGTGGCGATGCCGTCGTTGAGGCCGCTCTCGACGTTGAGGGAGCGCCGCAGCCGCAGCGGGACCCGCTCGTCGGTGATCACCGCGGCGCTCAGCGCGGCGTCGGTCGGGGCGAGGGCGGCCCCGACGAAGAGCGCCAGCACCCACGGCAGGTCGGTGACCACCGCGACCGCCGCGGCCGTTCCGGCGATCATCGCCAGGGGGAGGCCGATCCCCAGCAGGCGAGCCGGGACGGCCGCCGAGTGGCGCAGCTGGGTCGCGTCGATCCGGGAGGCGTCGGCGAAGAGCAGCAGCGCGAGCGTGACCTCGGCGACGAACCGCGCGGACTCGGTCGCGACGTCGACCCGCATCGGCCCCCAGTCCGGGTTGCCCAGCAGGTAGCCGGCCGCCACGAAGACCATCGGACCGGTGACGTTGTGGCGCGACAGGGCACCGGAGAGCAGCGCCCACCCGGCAACGAGCGCGGCGAGCGTCGTGATCGCGAGGGATGTCACCCGCGCCCACCCCCGATCGCAGCGTCGCCCGTGTGCGGACCTGCTCCCCGGGTAGGAGTCGAACCTACGTCGCTTGTCCTGATTCAAAGTCAGGCGGGCCCTGCCGGCAGACCAACCGGGGATCGGCGTTAACCGGCCACCAGCGTACGGGCGCGCGGGCCCGCCGTGGTCCGCGGGGCTCGGGTCGTGTGCCTGTGGCACCCGCATGGCGGGGTGTGGGACACACGACCCACCTCCCGCGTGGCGGCCGGAGCGTCAGGCCCCGGCGCCGACCGGCGCCAGCACCACCTCGGAGGCGGGCACGACGGTCGCGACCCGGCCCGGCGCCTTCTGCTGGGACCAGTACATGTTCGTGTGCGCCACGACCTCCTCCGGGGCGGGCGCGCCGTACTCCCGGAGGTCCTCGGTGGTGTGCGCGTCCGCCACCAGGGTCACGTCGTAGCCGCGCACCAGGGCTCCGTGCAGCGTCGATCGCACGCAGAAGTCGCTCTGCGCCCCGGTCACCAGCACGTGCCCGACGCCCAGCCCGGCGAGCACGTCCTCCAGCCCCGTGTCCTCGAACGAGTCGCCGTACCGCTTGTGCACGATCGGCTCGGTCGCCGCGCGGACGAGCTCCGGCACGTACGCCCACCCGTCCGTGCCCGCCACCAGGTGGTCGCTGGAGTGCTGCACCCAGACCACCGGCGTGCCGGCATCGCGGGCGCGGTCGACGAGGCGGCCGATCGCGGCGACCACCTCGTCCCGGCGCGGCGCGCCCGCCACCACGTCGTTCTGGACGTCGATGACCAGCAGCGCGGTCTCGGGACGGTCGGCGAAAGCGCTCATGCGTGCCTCCTCGTGGGGTTCCTGTCCCTCCCCACGCTAGGCGCGAGCACCGACACCCCAGGCCGGCCGCGGCGCCGCCTACTCCCCGCCCGCGGCTCCGCCCGGGTCCTTCTTCCCGCCGCCGGCGCCAGCACCGGCACCACCCCCGGCGTCGCCCCCGCGTCGACCGTCCTCGACGTCGGCGGCCGCCCCGGGCTCCAGGGCGGCCCACTCCCCCACGTCGTAGCGCCCGTTCGTCTGCAGCGTGACCCCCTGGACGCCGACCGGGCGCCCGTCGCGGTAGGTGACCAGCGCGACGCCCGCGGCCCGCCGCAGCTTCGACCCCAGCGCGACGGCGTACGCCGCACCGCCGGTCGTGCCGGAGGTGAAGGTGTAGCCCGTGCTGCCGTTCTCCCCGACCACCTCGGTCGGCCCGTCCTCGACGTGGGTGTGCCCGGCGACCACCAGGTCGGCGCAGCCGCGGTCCAGCGCGGCGCTGGCCAGGTTGGCGTCGTGGACGATGATCGTGGAGATCCGGTCGCCCTCCTCGTCGGCCGCGCAGGCGGCGTCGGCCAGCCGCTCCTCGACCTCGCTGAAGCTCAGCCCGGTCTCGTCGCGCCAGTCCCCGAACCCGCTGGAGCGGGGGTCGTCGACGCCGAGCAGGCGGCTGCCGCCGGGGCCGTCGATCACCTCGCCGTCGAGGTAGGTCCAGCCGAGCTCCTCCATGTACTCGCGGACGAAGGAGCCGTTGTCGTGGTTGCCGGCGACGGCCCAACGCCCCCAGTCGTCGAACGCCGCGGAGACCGAGTCCAGGGAGAACGCCTCCCAGGCCTCCCCGCTGGAGGTGTCGTCGCCGAGGTCGTAGACGGCGGTGGCCCCGCCGCTCTCGCCGATGGCGCGCGCCACGGCGTCCATGCCGACGTTGTCGTGCCGGTCGGTGACCAGCAGCACCACCGTCTCGCCCTCCTCGGGGACGCGGAGCTCCAGGCCCTGGGCGTCCTCGGCCGCCTGGGCGTAGAACGCCTCGCCGCGGCGGTAGCTGCTGACCAGGCTGGACACGATCCGGCGCGTGGACCGCGTGACCCCCTCGGCCAGCACCTCGACGTCCGCGGCCTCGGCCGGCAGGCTCACGTCGGGCCCGAGGAACTCCTGCAGGCTCTGCCACTCCTCGGGCGGCCGGGTCGGGCCGCTGCCCCAGTGCCAGGGCTGCGCCAGGCCGACGCCCACCAGGACCAGCGCCAGGCTGGTCGCGATCCCGCCTCGGCTGAGCATGTGCCGGTAGAGCCGGCGTCGCCGGGACCGTCCCACCGCGGCCCACGCCATCAGCGGCAGCACCGCGAGCGCGGCGCCGCGGACGGCGGCGTCCACGGCCATCTCCTCGAGCGCGCCGCGCACCTTCGCCACCTGGCCGTCGGGGTTGCTGGCGATCGTGGCGTAGCGCTGGGTCAGCGCCTCGACGTCGGCGACGTCGGTCTTGCCGAGCAGGATCTCGACCCCGATCGGCGCGCCGGAGGCGATCCGCACGTCCGGGAGCACCGGGCCGGTGCGCACCACGACCTCGCCGGTCAGGTCCGGCTTCAGGTCCGCCTCGTGGCTGGCCACGTCGACGGTCCGGTGGGACGTCGTGAACAGGAGCAGGCCGAGCGCGACCGTCAGCACCAGCCAGGAGGCGAGGTAGCCCGCAGCGCGCAGCAGCACCCGCCCGCGCACCCGCTCCCGCAACGGCGGGCGGGCGTGCCCGCCCCCACCTTCCGGCGTCGGCTGGAAGGTCGTATCGGGAACGGGATCGCCGGTCAGGCCCGGGCCTCCGCGACGGCGTACAGCACGACCGAGGCGGCGACACCGGCGTTCAGGGACTCCAGCGAGCTCGTCATCGGGATCGAGACGAGGCGGTCGCAGGTCTCGGCGACCAGCCGGGACAGCCCGTCGCCCTCGGAGCCGACCACGACCACCAGCGGGCCCCCGGCCAGGTCGGGGTCCTCGACGAGCTCGCGCAGCGACAGGTCGCCGTCGGCGGCGAGGCCGACCACGAAGCAGCCGGACTCCTGGTAGGCCTTCAGCTGGCGGGTCAGGTTGACCGTCTGCGCGACCGGGATCCGGGCCGCGGCGCCGGCCGAGGTCTTCCACGCCGACGCCGTCATCGAGGCCGCGCGGCGCTCGGGGATCACCACACCGTGCGCGCCGAAGCCGGCCGCGGAGCGGACGATCGCGCCGAGGTTGCGCGGGTCGGTGACCTGGTCGAGCACCACGATCAGCGGCTTGTCGCCCTGGGAGCGCGCCGCGTCGAGGAGGTCGTCGGGGTGCGCGTACTCGTACGGCGGCACCTTGGCCGCCAGACCCTGGTGCACGGCCGCACTCGTGATCCGGTCGAGCTCGCGGCGGCTGATCTCCATCAGGCCGACGCCCATGTCGGCGCAGAGCCTGAAGACCTCCTTGAGCCGGCCGTCGCGCTCCGCCCCCTCGGCGACGTAGACGCCGCTGACCGGCACGCCCTCGCGCAGCGCCTCCAGCACCGGGTTGCGCCCGACGATCATCTCGGCGTCGCCGCTGGTGCGCCGGCGCGGACCCGGCTTGCGGGCGCCGCCCGGGCCGCCGTCCTTGGCGTTCTTCGCCTTGTGCGCCTTGTGGTAGGGCCGGTCCTCGGCACGCGGGGTGGGGCCCTTGCCCTCCAGACCGCGCCGGACCTGGCCGCCGGAGCCAGCCGCCGGCTTCTTGTTCGTCTTGCGAATCGCGCCCTTGCGCGAGGAGTTACCAGCCATCAGTCAGTCAACCGTCCACTTGGGTCCGTCAGGGGTGTCGGTGACCTCGATGCCGGCCACCTTGATCCGGTCCCGGATCGCGTCCGCCCGCGCCCAGTCCTTGTCGGCGCGCGCGGCCGCGCGCTCCTCGAGCAGCCCGCGCACGAGCGCGTCCACCGCGGCGCTCAGCTTCTCGTCAGCGCCGCCTCCGCCACCGGCGGCGGTCCAGGCGGGGTCGGCCGGGTCGAGGCCGAGCACGTCCAGCATGGTGCGCACCGCGGTCGCCACGGCCGTGGCGTCCTCGCCGGCGGCCAGCCGGCGGTTGCCCTCGCGGACGGTGTCGTGCAGGACGGCGGTGGCGGCCGCCGTACCGAGGTCGTCGTCCATCGCCGCGACGAACGCCGCGGGGAGTGCCGCCGGGTCGACCGCGCTCTCGCCCGCGCGCTCGAGGAAGTTCTCGACCCGCGCGAACGCGATCGCGGCCTCCTCCAGCGCCTCGAAGCTGAACTCGACGTGGGAGCGGTAGTGCGCCGCGACCAGGTAATAGCGCAGCTCGATGCCGCGGAAGCGCTGCAGCACCGCGGGGATGGTCAGCGAGTTGCCGAGCGACTTGGACATCTTCTCGCCGGCGGTGGTGATCCACGCGTTGTGCATCCAGTACGCCGCGAAGGGCCGCCCCGCGGCGCGCGACTGCGCCTGCTCGTTCTCGTGGTGCGGGAAGCGCAGGTCGACGCCGCCGCCGTGGATGTCGAAGGCGTCGCCGAGGTACTTGCCGGCCATCGCGGAGCACTCGATGTGCCACCCGGGTCGGCCGGGGCCCCACGGGCTGGGCCACGAGGCGGTCTCGGGCTCGGACTCCTTGCGGCCCTTCCACAGCGCGAAGTCGCGGGGGTCGCGCTTGCCGCGCGGGTCCGCGTCGCCGGCGGGCTCCATGTCGTCGACGCCCTGCCGCGTCAGCGACCCGTATTCGCCCCACGAGCGCACGTCGAAGTAGACGTCGCCGGAGCCGTCTCCGGCCGGGTAGGCGTGACCGCGCGCGATCAGGTCCTCGATCAGCACGATCATCTCCGGGACGTGCCCGGTGGCCAGCGGCTCGTACGTCGGCGGCGCGACGTTGAGCGAGTCGTAGGCCTTCGACAGCTCCCTGTGCATGGTCGCGGCGAGGTTGTACCAGGGGCGCCCCTGCTCGGCGGACTTCGCCAGGATCTTGTCGTCGATGTCGGTGACGTTGCGGATGAAGGTGACCGCGAAGCCCTTCGCGCGCAGCCAGCGCTGCAGCACGTCGAAGTTCACGCCGGAGCGGACGTGCCCGACGTGCGGCTCGCTCTGCACAGTGAGGCCGCAGACGTAGAGACCCACTTCGCCCTCGCGGAGCGGCACGAAGTCACGGACTTCGCGGGTCGAGGAGTCATACAGCCTGAGGGTCACGTGCTCAGTCTAGGGATCGGGCGGGGAGGCGCTGGCATCCACGACGCGGCGGCGACCCCGCGGCGTCGAGGCGCGGCGGCGCGGGGGTGTCGCGGGGGTGTCGCGGGTCGGGACGGTCCCGGACTCGCGTGACGCCGCGCGCCTTGTGCGATAGGAGTGACTGGAGTGACCTAACGTGAGTCCATGCGCCGCCTGCTGGGACCGATCCTGCTCACCCTCGGCCTGACCGCGTCCGCGACCCTGGTCGGCTGCTCGGTCGACGACACCCCGCGCGGCGCGATCGCCGCGGCCGCCGCCAGCGCCCGAAAGATCGACCTGACCCGCTTCGACACCGCTGCCGAGTGGCAGTCCGGCAACGGTGCCGGCACCGCCGTCGACGACGGCCGGCTCGTCCTCGACGCCCCCATCGGCACCCGCTCCGCCAACGGCCGCACCTACGACCTGGCCCGGTGGACCTCCCCGTGGGTCGCGCCCGGCTTCTCCTACACCGAGCTGATCGCCTCGTGGTCCGCGAAGACGCCGAAGAACAGCTGGATCGAGGTCCAGGTCCGCGGTCGCTCCGGCGCCGACGGCGGCCGGCGCACCACCTGGGACGTCCTCGGCCGGTGGGCCGCCGGCGACCAGCACGTGCAGCGGTCCACCGAGTCCGGGCAGAGCGACGACGGCACCAGCGTCGCCGTCGACACCTGGCGGACCACCGGGCTGCCGTCGTACCAGCTGCGGGTGGTGCTGCTGCGCCGCACCGGCAGCGGCGCCCGCCCGTCGCTGGACCTGGTCACCGCGATGTCCTCGCAGCTGCCCAGCAGCGCCGGCGCCACCTCCAAGCCCGGCGTCGCGCGCGGCATCGTGCTGCCGGTGCCGCGCTACTCCCAGATGGTGCACACCGGGCACTACCCGGCGTGGGGCGGTGGCGGCGAGGCGTGGTGCTCGCCGACCTCCACCTCGATGGTGCTCGGGTACTACAACGCGCTGCCGAAGCCGAAGCGGTACCGCTGGGTGCCGTCGGGCCACACCGACCCGTGGGTCGACTACGCCGCCCGGATGACGTTCGACCACGCCTACGACGGCACCGGGAACTGGCCGTTCAACACCGCGTACGCCGCGCCGCGGGCCGGGAAGGCGTTCGTCACCCGGCTCCGCTCGCTGCGGGAGGCCGAGCGGTTCATCGCCGCCGGCATCCCGCTGGTGGTCTCCGTGGCGTTCGGCGCCGGCGAGCTCAGCGGCGCCCCGATCTCGGCCTCCAACGGCCACCTGCTCGTGATCGCCGGGTTCCGCAAGGGCGGCCGCGTCGTCGTCAACGACCCGGCCTCCTCGACCCGCAAGGGCGTGCGCCGCTCGTACCGCCGCGACGAGTTCGAGAAGGTCTGGCTCGAGGCGTCGGGCGGGCTGGCCTACGTGATCCACGACGACGCGCACCCGCTGCCGAGCGGCACCCACACCAACTGGTAGCCGAACCGGGGCTTGGGGCAGCCCGAACCGGGGCTCAGGGCGGTGCACGGCCCATGCTGCGGCCCCGGTGCCTGTTCGGCGCGCCCCGAGTGCCTGTTCGGCGCGCCCCGACCGCCTGTTCGGCCCGCCCCGACCGCCTGTTCGGCCCGCCCCAAGTGCCTGTTCGGCCCGCCCCAAGTGCCTGTTCGGCCTGCCCCGAGTGCCTGTTCGCGCTAGACGCCGTAGCCGCCGTCGACGTCGAGCTTCTGCCCGCTGATGAAGCCGGCGCGGTGGCTGGCCAGGAAGCAGACCGCCTCGGCGATGTCCTCGGCGCTGCCGAACCGGCGCAGCGGGATGTTGCCGCGGGTGACGTCGAGGGCCGCCTCGTCGAGCTCGCCCGTCGAGATCAGCCGCTCGGCCATCCCGTCGGTGAGCATGCCGGGGCCCACCGCGTTGACCCGTACGCCGAACTGCCCCTCCTCCGCGGCCAGCCCGCGCACCATCGCCTCGACCGCGGCCTTCGGCGCCGAGGAGAGCCCGTCGCGCACGGGGAACCGGGCGGTGGCCGCGGTGGTCACCGCCACCAGCGAGCCCCGCGCGGCGCGCAGGTGCGGCAGCGCGGCGTGGGCGACGGCGAAGAACCCCGCGGCGTCGGCGGCCAGCTGCGTGGCCATCGCGGACGGCTCGACCCGGGAGAGGTGCACCATCGGGACGTGCGGCCCGGCGGCGTACACGACCGTGTGCAGGCCGCCCAGCTCCTCGGCCGCGCGGTCCACCACGCCGGGGACGGACCCGGGCTCCCCCAGGTCCAACCGGTACGACGCCCGACCGACCGACGCGGGTCGGGTCCGGTGCGTCACGGCCACCGCCGCCCCGCGGGCCTCCAGCAGCAGCGCGGTCGCCCGCCCCAGGCCGCCGGACCCACCGACCACCAGGGCGCCGCCGGCCAGCGCGGCGAAGTCGTCTGCGTACGAACTCAGGTCGCTCACGCAGGCATCATGACGCGGAGAAGCCGACCGTGTGCCAGCCTGTCGCACCATCCGGGAGGACGCCGGTCTCGACGCCGGTCTGCACCTCCCCGTCGCGGTTGGTCGCGCGCACCCGCACCGAGTGGTCGCCGGCGTCGACGTCGACCTCGGCCCGCCACTGCACCCACGTGTCCATGCTGGGCACCTCGGCCAGCGTCGCCGGGGTCCACGCGCCGCCGTCGAGGGAGACCTCGACGGTCTCGATGCCGGTGTTCTGGTGCCAGGCGGTGCCGGCGACCACGACGGTGCCGGCGTCGACGCCGGAGCCCTGGGTCGGCACGTCGATCCGGGACGAGAGCTTGACCGGCCCCATCTCCGACCAGCCCTTCTGGGTCCAGTAGGCGTCGAAGTCCTCGAACCGGGTGACCTCCATGTCGACCACCCACTTGCAGGCCGACACGTAGCCGTAGAGGCCGGGGACGATCGTGCGTACCGGGAAGCCGTGCTCGACGGGGAGCGGCTCGCCGTTCATCGCGACGGCGAGCATCGCGTTGCGGTCGTCGGTGAGCGCGGCCAGCGGCGTGCCGCAGGTCCAGCCGTCGACCGAGGTCTGCAGCACCGCGTCGGCGCCCTCCTTCGGGCCGGCCTCGGCGATGATGCCGGCCAGCCGCACGCCGCTCCACCAGGCGTTGCCGATGAGGTTGCCGCCGACCTCGTTGGAGACGCAGTTGAGGGTGATCCAGTCCTCGGTGATCTCGCGGGAGACCAGGTCGTCGTAGCTGAGCGTGATCTCGCGCTCGACCATGCCGTGGATCCGCAGCTCCCACTCGACGGGCTCGAGGGTGGGCTTGATGAACGCGGTGTCGATCAAGTAGAAGTCCTCGGCCGGGGTCTGCCAGGGCGGCACCCCCGGCACGTCGACCCGGGCCGCGGCCGGCGGCTTCGGCTCGGTGACCTTCTCCAGCCGCAGCAGGCGGCGGCTGTGCTCGACCTTCTCGCGGGCGCCCGACGCGATCCGGCCGAGCCCGCCGACGACGGCGGTGCCGGCGGCCAGGACGCCGACCAGCACGAAGAACCCGCGCCGCGTGTGCGCGGGATCGTGCCCGAGGTCGTCGCTCTCCTCGACCACCTCCCAGCGGCGCAGCGCCTGCGCGCAGAGCGCGAACGCGCCGAGCCACACGAACAGCCCGACGAAGACCGGCACCAGGTCGGTCCCGGTGGTGCCGGGCTTGGCGGCGACCGCGACGCCGCCGACCACCGCGAGCACGACGAAGCCGAGCGAGGCCCACCACCACTGCCGGCGGCCGAGCACGCCGAGGAGCGCGAAGAGGAGGCCGAGGATCACCAGGATCCCGATCACCAGCGCGGACTTGTCGGAGGTGCCCAGGTTCTGGATCGCCCACTCGGCGATGAAGCCCGGGGTCAGCGCGGTGACGCCCTCGGCGACCGCGACCACCGGCGACTCGCGCACGTGCAGCAGGGCGGCGGCCAGATAGCTGGCCGCGAGTCCGAGCGCGCCCACCACGATGCCGGCGAGCGACCACCAACGTCGCGATGTCCTCACCGGCCCATTCTCTCGCACGGCATGATCGACCGGTGAGCAGTTCCCCCAGCCCGTTCCCGTTCCGGGTCGGCACCGGTACCGACGTCCACCGCCTGGTCCCCCGCGAGGAGGGCGATCCGCCGTTCGCGCTGGGCGGCCTGACCTGGCCGGAGGAGGCCGTGCGACTGGAGGGCCACTCCGACGCGGACGTGGCCGCGCACGCGGCCTGCGACGCGCTGCTGTCGGCGGCGGGCCTGGGCGACCTGGGCAGCAACTTCGGCACCTCCGCGCCCGAGTGGGCGGGCGCCGCGGGCACCGCGATGCTCGCCGAGACGGTACGGCGGGTGGCCGCCGCCGGCTTCGTCGTCGGCAACGTCGCGGTGCAGGTGATCGGCAACCGGCCCCGGATCGGCCCGCGCCGCGCGGAGGCCGAGGCCGCGCTGGGCGCGGTCGTCGGCGCCCCGGTGTCGCTCTCGGCGACCACCACCGACGGCCTCGGGCTGACCGGCCGCGGCGAGGGCGTCGCCGCGATCGCGACCGCGCTGGTCGCCGTCGCGCCCGAGACCGCGTAGCCGACGGCCGCGCTGCCGTCCGCACAGGCGTCCGCGTAGCCGACCGCGCCGCCGGCCGTTGTCAGGGGACGATGGACACGAACGCGATCGACACCCACGCCATGGACTTCGGACGGCGGACGCTGGAGACCGAGGACGGCCTGCGCCTGCACGTGACCGTGCGGGGCCGGGAGGACGCCCCGCTGACGGTGCTGCTGGCGCACTGCTGGACCGCCGACGAGCAGGACTGGCACTACCAGGTGCACGACCTGCTGGTCCGCTACGGCCACGACCTGCGGGTGGTGACCTGGGACCACCGGGGCCACGGACGCTCCGACGCCGCGGCCGAGGACGCCTGCACCGTCGCGCACCTGGCACGGGACCTGGGCCGGGTGGTCGACGCGTTCGCCCCGGCGGGTCCGCTGCTGCTGGCGGGCCACTCGATCGGCGGGATGGCGATGACGGCGCTGCCGCAGGAGCGGCCGGACCTGGTGGGGCGGGTCGCGGGCCTGCTGTTCGTCTCCACCTCGGCCGGCCGGATGGACACCGTGACGCTCGGGCTGCCCGCGGCCACGACGGCCGCGACCCGCGACCGGGTGCCGGCGGTGCTGGCCAACCGGGCCCGGATGCTGAGCCGCTCCCAGCGCCGCCGCACGCCGATCCTGGAGCGCCGGATCCTGCGGCGCTTCGTCTTCGGCCGCGGTGCGCGGCCCCGCGACGTCGGGGTCGCGGTCGACCAGCTGATCGCCTGCCCGCCGGCCACGATGTCGGGGTTCTACCGCGACATGATGGGCCACGAGCGGGCGGCCGCGCTGACGGCGTACGACGGGGTGCGGACGACCGTGCTGGTGGGCGGCCGCGACCTGCTGACCCCGCCCGAGCACGGGCGCCGGATCGCGGCGAGCATCCGCGGCGCGCGGCTGCTGGTCGCGCCGGGGGCGGGCCACATGCTCCCCATGGAGCGCGCGGACCTGGTCACCGCGCAGCTGTGCGACCTCGTGGACCGGGCCGTCGCGGAGCGCGGGGCCGGCTCAGCCTGGATCCACCGATCGTCGGCGTAGCGAGCGGCACCAGGCGGGTGTGATGGCAAGGCGCCGGCGCGAGGGCGGTCTGGTTGCACCGTTGAGCGTCGGCAACGAAGCCAGCGCGCCCGCATGGGGCCGCGTAGTAGCCGAGGATCGGTGGATCCAGGCTCAGGCGGCGTCGCTCTTGCGGTGGCCGACGAGCACCACGCCCTCGACGACCTTGACGTCGTAGGCGGGGACGGAGACCTGGGGGTCGTCGAGGCACCGGCCGGTACGTAGGTCGAACCCGTGCCGGTGCGCGGGTGAGGCGACGAACGGCACGTCGTCGCGGACGCCCACGATCCCCTTGGCGATGCCGCCGGCGTGCGCCGACGCGCGGGCGAACGGGTCGTGGTTGCCGAGCGCGTAGACCGTCTCCTCGTCGACCTTGAAGATCGCGATGGCCTGGCCGTGGACGAGTGCGGTGACCCCGCGGGCGATCTCGAGCTCGACGAGCCGGCAGACGGGCTGCCACTCCTCCGTGGGGGCCGTCCGAGCAGTCATGGGCCGAAAGTAGGGGGACTCTGTTCTCGGCAAGGTTTCCGTGTGTAACACCCACGAAAACGCTCCTCCCACGGGAGCGCTGCCCCGGGTAACGCGGTGTGGCCCGCCCAGCCCGCGCCGGGCGGTCTAGGGTGGTCCGGCGATGACGGACCAGCCCCACCCAGCAGCCCCTCCCGAGGCGCCCGCGGAACCGGCCGCGCCGCCGGTCCCCCCGGCGGCGATCGTCGTCCTGGGCGCGGGCAGCGGCAGCCGCGTCGGGGCGGGCGTCAACAAGGTGCTGCTGCCGCTCGGGCCGCGCCCGGTGCTGGCGTGGAGCGTCCGCGCCGCCCTCGCGGTGCCCGGCGTGCTCCGGGTGGTCGTGGTCTGCGCGCCCGGCGAGCGGGACGCGGTCGGCGCCGCGCTGCTCCCCGAGCTCGGCGAGGAGAGCGAGGTGCTGCTCGTCGAGGGCGGCGCCACCCGGCACGCCTCCGAGGCCGCCGCGCTGGACCTGCTCGCCCCCGACATCGACGCCGGCCGGATCGACGCGGTCGCGATCCACGACGGCGCCCGCCCGCTGGCCCCGGCCGCCGTCTTCAGCGAGGCGCTGGCCACCGCGCGGCGGTACGGCGGCGCCGTGCCCGTCGTGGGCCTGGCCGGCCTGCTCCCGCGCGACCCCGACGCGCCGCGGCCCGGCGGCCGCGCCCGGCTCGCGGGCGTGCAGACACCCCAGGCGTTCCGCGCCCAGGTGCTGCTCCGGGCCTACCTGGCCGCCGCCGAGGACGGCTTCGAGGGCACCGACACGGCCGCCTGCCTGGAGCGGCTCGACCCGCCGCGGTTCGAGGTGCACGCGATCGAGGGCAGCGCGACGAACCTCAAGGTGACCTACCCCGAGGACCTCGCCACGGCCGCCGCGCTGGCCGACCGGCTGTAACACGCCGTCCGCCGCACCGACCGGCCGTCCGCGCATGTAACACGCCGTCCGCCGCACCGACCGGCCGTCCGCGTCGGTAGCAGCCCGTCGCGACGGGCTCGAAGCGACGCGGACGGCCGACCAGACCCTGCAACCGCGTGTTACATGATCCGCCGCGACCCGCACGCCACGCCCCCGGCGGCCTGTGACCAGCATCTCCGCCCGCGGGCACCCCGCCGTCTGGGGCCCGGGCCGCGACCGGCGTACCGTCGAAGGCATGGGCAAGCCCGTCCCCCAGTGTCCGATCCGGCTCGGTGAGCCGTGCACGCTGTGCAGCCCGGGCGCGACCGGACCCCAGGACTGCGGGCTGGTCTGGCTGGTGATGGACGACCCGGACCTGCGCGAGCGCCTGGCCGAGCTGCGCCGCGAGCGCGCGGCCTCCCTCGCCGGCGCCACCGCCTGAGCCGGCCCCGAGCCCGATCCGGCCCGACCCGACCCGGAGCTCAGTACGCCGGCGCCGTCTGCGCCTGGAGCACCGCGACGTCGTCCGCCGAGGCGACGCGGCGGGCCTCGGCGGGCGCCTCGGCCAGGAACACCGGGTGGCCGGCCGCGCGCAGGTGCGCGACCACGTCGGCGAAGTCGACGGACGGCAGGCCACCGTCGGCGACCACGGCGGCCAGCACGTCGAGCGGCAGCACGATCGGCGAGCAGACGGCGACCAGGGCCTCCCGGTCGACGGTCGCGCCGATCCGCCCGTCGGCGACCTCCTTGACCGTGTCGGTGACGGGCCGGACGCCCACGACGACCGTGCCGGCCTCGACGGCGCGGCGCACGCATGCGTCGATGAACTCCGGCGGCGTCATCGGGCAGAGCGGGTCGTGCAGCACCAGCGGCTCGCCGCGGTCGACGACGACGTCCCAGCCGAGGCTCGCGTCGACGAGCTCGACGCCCGCCTCGCCGGCGGCCCAGGCGGCGGTCGCGACCAGCGACTCCCCGTGGATCAGCGCGAACGGGAGCGCGCCGCGCGCCTCGTCGACGATCACGCCGGAGGAGGGCGGCCGCTCGTCCTCGGGGTCGACGGCGTCGTACGGCAGCGGGTCGGTCGGCGGCAGGCTCATGACGTCACCAACCTAGGCGGTGCCCCGGGTGCGGCACATCCCGGGGAGCCGACGAGGCGGTCGCGCCGGAGATGCCGAAGCGCCCCGCGGCAACAGCCGCGGGGCGCTTCGACAACGGTGCGATCAGCGTGCGATCAGGAGGCGAGAACCTCGTCCAGGATCGTCTCCGCCTTGTCCTCGTTGGTGTGCTCGGCGAGCGCGAGCTCGGAGACGAGGATCTGACGCGCCTTGGCGAGCATCCGCTTCTCCCCGGCCGACAGGCCGCGGTCGCGCTCGCGCCGCCACAGGTCGCGGACGACCTCGGCGACCTTCATGACGTCGCCGCTGTGCAGCTTCTCCAGGTTGGCCTTGTAGCGGCGCGACCAGTTGGTCGGCTCCTCGACGTGCTCGGCACGCAGCACGCCGAAGACCCGGTCCAGGCCCTCCTTGTCGACCACGTCCCGGACACCCACGAGGTCCAGGTTGCAGGCCGGAACCCTGACAACCAGGTCCTGCTGCGCCACAATGCGGAGTACGAGGTACTGACGCTCCTCTCCCTTGATCGTCCGCATCTCGATGTTCTCGATGACTGCGGCCCCGTGATTGGGATAGACGACCGTTTCGCCGACGGTGAAAGTCATATGAGCAAACCCCTTCCTGAGCAGCCATCTTACCACGTCTCAGCCCAGTCTCAGAAAGCGTTTGCGCAGGTCAGCCCGGCAATCGGGGCTTGACAGATCGGCTGACGTGTGTTGCGGAGTGGCCGGAAACACGTTCGAAACGTGTTGAAATGTGCCGAGCGCCACCATTTCGTGTGACAGGGTGCACGGCCGCACACGGGCCCACCCCGGCGACCAGGGCCCGTAGGGCCCTCCGCCCGGCCCGGCTTCCGCCGTACTTCCCACACCTCGCTCCCCGGTGGTCAATACTGGCCCCATGGGGAACACGCAGCGCTGGCGTCGCGGCCGCACTGCCGGTGAGGGCTCGGGCCCGGACGAGGACCCGACCGAGGCGCATGACGGCGCCCCGGCCGGAGGTCCGTCCGACGCCGGCGCACCGACGACCGACATCACCAACATCACCGACGTCGCGGCCTACCTGGAGGCCGTCTCGGTCAGCCGCCGCGACTTCGCCGCCGAGGAGCAGGCCCAGGCGGGGCTGGCCCCGACCGCCGTCCTCGACGAGGAGCCCGACGAGGAGCCCGACGCGGGAACCGCTGAGCCGGACGGCGCCCCGCGCCGGCCGACCCGCGGCGACGCCCCGGTGCCGGCCGCCTACCGGCGGAGCCGGCTCGGCTGGTTCGCCACCACCTCCCCGAGGGAGTGGGTCGGCGTCACCCTGCTGCAGGCCGCGCACCTCAAGCAGGCGGTCGCGACCGCCCTCGCCATGGGCCTGGCCGCCGTCATCGCGGGCCGGCCCGCCCGCGAGGCCGGCGTCATCGTGGCCACCGTGCTGGTCGGTCAGACGATCCTCGGCTGGCACAACGACATCACCGACCAGCGCCGCGACGAGCGCCACCACACGCCCGGCAAGCCGCTCGCCGACGGCCGCCTCCTGGCGGGCACCGCGTGGTACGCGATCATCGTCGCCACCCTGCTGCTCGTGCCGCTGGCGATCACCACCGGCGTGACGGCCGGCTGCATCTACCTCGCCTCGGTCGCCGTCGGCATGCTCGGCAACCTGGTGCTCCGCACCGGCCCGCTGTCGTTCTGGTCCTGGGCGGTCTCGTTCGCGATGCTGCCCGCCTACCTGTCGTACGGCGGCTGGGGCGGCCAGGCGGTCGGCTCGGCCCCGCAGCCCTCGATCGTCGTCCTCGCCGCGCTGCTCGGCGTGGGCGTGCACTTCGCGCTCGCCGTGTGGGGCCTGGTCGCCGACCACGAGGACGGCTGGACCTACCTGCCGCTCAGGCTGGGGCTCCGGCTCGGCGCCTCCCGGGTGCTCGCCCTCACCTCGGCCTACCTCGCCGTGGTCGTGGTGCTGCTCCTCGTCTTCGGCGCCCGCGACGGCCTGACCCGCTGACCGGGCGGCGGCAGCGCCGACCAGCGCGGCGCCGGACCAGTAGGCCGCCGTACGCGCGCGCCCGCTAGAGTGTGGGCCGCCCGAACACACCACCGACGTCCGCACCCGGACGACCGGAGGACATACCTGCAGCGGAGGCCTGCCGACATGCTTCACCGACGTCCGACCGCGATCGCCGCACTGCTCCTGGCCCTTCCGGCCTCGCTCTCCGCGTGCGGCTTCGACTACCCGACCGACCGGGTCAACGACATCGCGGCCGGCGCCACCGACCGGGACGCCACCGTCGACGCGCTCGGCATCCGCGTCCTCTCCGACGCCGAGGGGTCGGGCCGCCTGATCGGCGCGCTGGCCAACAACGACGTCGAGACCGCCAGCCTGGACTCGGTGACGGACCCGTCCGGCGCCGTCACCGCCGGCGACTTCGAGCCCGTCGAGGTCGACGGCCGCCGCGGGGTCAACCTGGCCGACTCCGAGACCACCCCGATCCCCCTGACCGGCGACTTCATCGCGGGCGATGTGGTCACCCTCGAGCTCGGCTTCAGCACCGGCGAGGCCGTCGAGCTGCGGGTGCCGGTCGTCAAGCCGTGCTTCCAGTACGCCGACATCGAGGTGGCCCCCGCCGGCTCCGAGGAGACCGACGCCGAGGAGACCGACGCCGAGGACGCCGAGCACGGCGACGAGACCGAGCACGCCGAGGAGACCGAGGCCGTCAGCGGGACGGCCGCCTACGAGTGCGAGCAGGAGCCCCACGAGGAGGGCCACTGATGACCTACTCCCTGATCCTTCTCCGGCACGGTGAGTCGGAGTGGAACGCCAAGAACCTCTTCACCGGCTGGGTCGACGTGGCCCTCACGGAGAAGGGCCGCGACGAGGCCGTCCACGGCGGTGAGCTGCTGAAGGAGGCCGACGTCCTCCCCGACGTCGTGCACACCTCGCTGCAGCGGCGGGCGATCAACACCGCCGCGCTCGCGCTCGACGCCGCCGACCGGCACTGGATCCCGGTGCGCCGGTCCTGGCGCCTCAACGAGCGCCACTACGGCGCCCTCCAGGGCAAGGACAAGAAGCAGACGCTGGCGGAGTTCGGCGAGGAGCAGTTCATGCTCTGGCGGCGCTCCTTCGACACGCCCCCGCCGCCGCTGGCCGACGACGACGAGTTCTCGCAGGTGGGCGACCCGCGGTACGCCGGCCTCGACGACGAGATGCCGCGCAGCGAGTGCCTCAAGGACGTCATCGCACGGATGCTCCCCTACTGGGAGTCCGCGATCGTCCCGGACCTGCGCGCCGGCCACACGGTGCTGATCGCCGCCCACGGCAACAGCCTGCGGGCGATCGTGAAGCACCTGGACGGGATCAGCGACGACGACATTGCCGGCCTCAACATCCCCACCGGGATGCCCCTGGTCTACGAGCTGGACGAGAGCACGCTGGCCCCGGTCGTCCCGGGTGGCACCTACCTCGACCCGGAGGCCGCTGCCGCGGCCGCCGCGGCCGTGGCGAACCAGGGCCGCTGACGCCGACATCACCGAGTCGGCACGAACTGACCGTCAGTTCGTGCCGACTCGCGGCGTTGTCAGGCCGGCTTCTGCCGACTCGTCGCTTCTCGTGCCCGGGTCAGGTGACGGCGGTCGGGTTGTGGCCGGTGACCACGAAGATCACGCGGTTCGCGATCGACACGGCGTGGTCGGCGATCCGCTCGTAGTACCGCCCCAGCAGCGCGATGTCGACCGCCGCCTCGACGCCGTGGCTCCAGTCGTCGCCGAGCAGGATGCCGAAGCTGGCCCGCCGCAGCTGGTCCATCTCCTCGTCGTCGCGGCCCAGCGCGATCGCCGACTCCACGTCGCGGGTGATGATGATGTCGCTGACCCGCTCGACCATGTCCTGGGCGACCTCGGCCATCCGCTGGATGGTCGGCCGCAGCTCCTCCGGCACGGCGAGGTCGGGCACCCGCAGCCGCGCGACCTTGGCGACGTGCACCGACAGGTCGCCCATCCGCTCCAGCTCGGCGACCATGCGCAGCGCGCCCACCAGGGTGCGCAGGTCGCCGGCCACCGGCTGCTGGAGCGACAGCAGGCTGAAGGCGGTCTCCTCGACCTGCTCGCGCATCCGGTCGATCTCGATGTCGTCGCTGATCACCTGCTCGGCGACGACGGGGTCGCCCGTGGTCAGCGCCAGCGTGGCGCGCTCGACCGCCGTCTGGACCCGCTTGCTCATCATCGACAGGTCCGCGAAGACCGAGTCGAGCTGTTCGTCAAATGCCTCCCGCATGCCCCCTAGCCTATGTAGGCGCCATGAGATGCCCAGGTGACACATCGTTGGACGCCGGTGAACGGGCGGTGAACATCGCGAACGTCGCCCGGGCGGATTCAGGGGCTCACCTGCGCCTCCCCGTACGATCGTGACGTGGACTCGTCGACGCAGGCCTTCCTGGCCGCTGTCCTCGGCGCGCTCGTGGCCAGCTGCGCGATGCTGGCCTGGCACCTCAGCGACCGCCAGCAGCACCGGATGCCGCCACCGGAGGCGCCGCTGGTGCCCTCCGGCGTCGCCGCGGTGCTCTCGGTGCTGCGCAGCAGCGCGGTCGTCGTCGACGAGAACGACGTGGTGGTCAAGGCCTCCGCGCCGGCGTACGCGATGGGCGTGGTGCGCGGCCGGGCCCTGGTCTCCGACGACCTCGGCACGATGGTCCGCGCCGTACGCCGCGACGGCCAGATCCGCGACACCGAGCTGACGCTGCACCGACCGCACGGCCCCGAGCGGACCGTCAGCGTCCGGGTCGCGCCGCTGGGGCCCCGGCTGGTGCTGGCGCTGGTCGAGGACCGCACCCGCGAGCGCCGCGTCGAGGCCGTCCGCCGCGACTTCGTCGCCAACGTCAGCCACGAGCTGAAGACCCCGGTCGGGGCGATCCACCTGCTCGCGGAGGCCGTCCAGGACGCCGCCGACGACCCCGAGGCGGTGCACCGGTTCGCGTCCCGGATGCAGACCGAGAGCGACCGGCTCGCCAAGCTGGTCCAGCAGATCATCGAGCTCTCCCGGCTTCAGGGCGACGAGCCCGTCGCGTCGCCGATGCCGGTCTCGATCGACGACGTGATCGCGACCGCCATCGACACCAGCGCGATGGAGGCCGACGCCAAGGAGATCACGCTGCTCACCGAGGGCGCCGAGGGGCTGAAGATCCTCGGCAAGGAGGACCAGGTGACCGCCGCCGTGGCGAACCTGGTCGCCAACGCGGTGCACTACTCGGACCCGCGCAGCCGGGTGCTGGTCAGTCGGCGCCTGGTCGAGGACCACGTGGAGATCTCCGTCATCGATCAGGGGATCGGCATCCCCGACGGCGAGATCGACCGCATCTTCGAGCGGTTCTACCGGGTCGACCCGGCCCGGCACCGCTCGACCGGCGGGACCGGACTGGGCCTGTCGATCGTCAAGCACGTCGCCGCCACCCACGGCGGAGAGGTCCGGGTGTGGTCGGTGGAGGGACAGGGTTCGACATTCACCCTGACCCTCCCCCAGCACCCGGTGTACGACGATGGGGCGCCCGCGCCCCTCGCCCCGACGCGACCGGAAGAGCCCGTCGCGTCACACCCGAATCAGGAGGAACGCCCGTGACCCGGGTACTGGTGGTCGAGGACGAAGAGAGCTACAGCGACGCGCTCGCCTACATGCTCCGCAAGGAAGGCTTCGAGGTCGCGATCGCGGCGGACGGCAACACGGCACTGACCGAGTTCGACCGCAACGGCGCCGACATCGTCCTGCTGGACCTGATGCTGCCGGGGATCCCCGGCACCGAGGTGTGCCGCACGATCCGGCAGAGCTCGAACGTTCCGGTGATCATGGTCAGCGCCAAGGACGACGAGGTGGACAAGGTGGTCGGCCTCGAGCTGGGCGCCGACGACTACGTCACCAAGCCGTACTCCCCGCGCGAGCTGGTCGCCCGGATCCGCGCTGTGATGCGCCGCGGGCACGAGGCGGACCTGACGCCGGACACCCTCGAGGCGGGTCCGGTCCGGATGGACGTCGAGCGCCACGTGGTGACCGTCGACGGCACCGAGCAGCGGCTCCCGCTCAAGGAGTTCGAGCTGCTGGAGATGTTCCTGCGCAACCCGGGCCGGGTGCTCACCCGCGGTCAGCTGATCGACCGGGTGTGGGGATCGGACTACGTCGGCGACACCAAGACGCTCGACGTGCACGTGAAGCGCCTGCGCGCGAAGCTCGAGCCGGAGCCGAGCGAGCCGAAGTACCTGGTGACCGTGCGCGGGCTGGGGTACAAGCTCGACGTGTGAGGTCGGGCGTCGGAATCACCGGTCGACCGGTGATTCCGACGCTTGACAGGCAGTGCAACGGCTGACAAGTGACAGGAACCCCTGTCCGCCGTGACCACAGTGACCAGCGGTACGACGCGGCCCACCGTGCCGCGACCGAAACCCGCGTGAAGTCCGTCGGTGCGACGCCGTAGCGTCGTCCCGTGCAGCACCGCTCCTTCCTCCCCCTCGCCGCCGTCGCGACCACGCTGGTGTTCTGGTCCTCGGCGTTCGTCGCGATCCGGCACCTCGCCGACGACTTCTCCCCCGGCGCGCTCTCGCTGGGCCGCCTGCTGGTCGGCGCCACCGTGCTCGGCGCGGTCGCGCTGCGCCGGGGCGTCCCCCGCCCGACGGCGCGGCAGTGGCGCTCCATCGTCGTGATCGGCCTGCTCTGGTTCGGGTTCTACAACGTCGCGCTCAACGCCGGCGAGCACCGGGTCGACGCGGGCACCGCGGCGATGCTGATCCAGGTCTCGCCGATCCTGATCGCCGTCCTGGCCGCGACCTTCCTCGGCGAGCGGTTCACGCCGGCCCTGGCCGCGGGGCTGCTGCTCGCCTTCGCGGGGGTGGCCCTGATCGGGCTCTCCACCTCCGGCGACGGCGGCAGCGCCCGCGACCTGCTGGGCGTCGCCCTCGTCCTCGCCGCGGCCCTGGCGTACTCGATCAGCCTGGTGCTGCAGAAGCCCCTGGTCGCCCGCCTCTCGGCCGTCCACGTCACCTGGCTCGCCTGCTCGGTCGGCGCCGTCGCCTGCCTCCCGTGGGCGGGCGAGCTGATCGGCCAGGTGCGCGAGGCCCCCGCCTCCTCGACCTGGTGGCTGGTCTACCTCGGCGTCTTCCCGACCGCGCTCGCGTTCACCACCTACGCCTACGCGCTGCGGCACATGAGCGCCTCGTCGCTCGGCGTCACGACCTACCTGGTGCCGCCGTTGACGATCGTCATGGGCCTGGTGCTGCTCGACGAGGCGCCGGCCCCAGCGGCGTCAGCTCGGTGACGTGGTGGGGGTTCTTCTTCTGCTGCTGGTAGGCGGCGTTGCTCAGGGCGAACGGGACGATGTGGTCCTTCTCCCCCGTGACCACCAGCAGCGGGCCGC